>JAYSSW010000060.1:0-10866 GCA_043720335.1 Planctomycetia bacterium | reverse complement strand
CGGCGAGGTCGGCCACGGCGGCCAGGGTGATCGTCACGGTGGCGACGTTGCTGTCCTCGGTCCCGTCGTTGGCTTTGAAGGTGAAGCTGTCGCTGCCGAAGTAGTTGCTGTTCGGCGTGTAGACGAAGGTGCCGTTGCTGTTGACGACCACCGAGCCGTGCGCGGGGCCAGCGACCTGGGCGTAGGTGAGCGGGTCGTTGTCGTCGTCGGTGGCGGAGACGGCGCCGTTGATGGCGGCGTCCTCGTTGCCGCTGAAGCTGGCGGGCGAGGCGACGGGGGCGTGGTTGCTGAAAACCCAGATGTCGGAGGCGTTGGCGGCGAGCGGGTTGTTCGCGGAGTCGACGATGCCCGACCCGGCGGCGACGAGGGTGAGGACGTAGGTGCCGCGCACGCCGGTGACGGTGGTGAGGTCGAGGCGGAAGATCGTGGGGCTGAACTGCTGGACAACGATGCCCGCGAGGTTGACGGGGCTGCCGTCGCGGGTCAGGGTGAAGTCGGCGATGTTGACGCCGCTGACAATCTCACTGAAGTCGATGCGGACCAGATCGACGCTGGTGCTGCGCGGGTCGGGGGAGATGTCGAAGATGTCGGCGGTGGGGGCGGTCTGGTCGAGGAGGTAGGTTTCGCCGGTGGTGAAGTTCTGCGTGCCGGCGCCGCCGAGCGGGTTGCCTGCGAGATCGACGATGGAGTTGTTGTCGTTGAGCAGGAGGCGGGACTCGCCGTTGCCCGCGAGGCTGGTGACGGGGACCGTCCAGGTGGTGCCGCCGTCGCTGCTGGTGGGCGCACCGATGGTTCCAGCAACGGAGCCGGAGACGACGACGAGGGCGAAGTCGGCCGCGTCGACGCCGGTGACCGGCTCGCTGAAGACGACGGTGAACGTGACTGCGGTGGCGTTGGTGAGCTGGGCGGCGGGGGTGTTGCGCGTGATGCTGACGGTGGCTGGTGCGACGGCGTCGACGGTGATGACCACGTCGTTGCCCCCGGTGCCGCCGGTGTAGCTGAGGTAGGCGTTGACGCCGGCGCCGAGGAAGTTGGGAAGGAAGGCGCCTTGGGGCAGATTCAGGAAGGCGCCGGAGACGGGGCTGGCGCCGGTGTTGTCGAGGATGGTGAAGGTGTTGCCGTGGGCTGGGACGAAGCCGGCGAACGCGGACAGGTTGAGGGCGACGTTGGCGGCGATGGTCACGCTGGGGGTCTTGAGCTGGTCGTAGCTGCCGAGGGCCGTGCCGCCGATCTCGACGTTGAAGGCGGAGCCGCTGGCGAAGGAGGCGGCGCCGGAGGCCAGGACGCCGGGCGACGTGCCGGGGGCGAGGACGCCGCTGTTGGCGACCGTGCCGGCGATGACGCCGGTGCCTCCCAGGGTGCCGGAGGCGCCGACGGTGAACGCGCTCGCGGAGGTCGTCGAGCCGTTGACGAGCAGGGTGCCGGCGGTGACGGTGGTCGTGCCGGTGTGGGTGCTGGCGCCGGTGAGCGTGAGGGTGCCGGCGCCGCTCTTGACGAGGCTGAGGGAGTCGGTGAAGACGCCGTCGAAGGTGTCGACGCCGGCGGCGACGTTGACGGTGAGAGCGGAGGAGTTGCCCCGCGCGGTTCCGGCGCCGGTGAGGGCGGGGATGGTGGTGGCGACGCCTTCGAGGCGGAGCGTGGAGCCAGTGACGACCTGGATGGAGGAAGAGGCGGAAGCGCCGTTGTTGTCGAAGATCGACAGGGTGCTGCCGCCATCGACGACGGTGGCGCCGAGGTAAGTCTTGCTGCCATCGCCGCGGAACTGGACGGTGTTGCCGCCGGTGACGGAGACGCCGCCCGCGCCGGACATGGCGGCGTCGAAGCGGGTGCCGGCGGTGTCGTTGCCGAGCAGGGTGGCCGAGCGGTTGAGGAGGACGGCGCCGCTGAAGATCGACTCGACGGAAGCGCCTGCGATGGTGCCGAGGGTGCTGGTTCCCGACCCGGTGTTGGCGACGGTGACCGGGTTGGCGAGGGTGACGCCGCTGGCGAGGAGGAGGGCGGTGTTGCTGGCGCTGGTGCCGGCGTCGTTGAGGACGACGGCGCCGCTGCCGGTGAGGGCGCTGGCGACGCTGGCGACGACGGTTCCCTGGCTGACGACGACGCGGCCGCCGCCAGAAGTGCCGCTGAAGGTGTTGGCGGCGGTCAGGGTCAGCGTGCCGGCGCCGGTCTTGGTCAGGGCGCCGGCGCCGGAGATGATTCCATCGATGGTGGCGCTGAAGCCCTGGGTGTTGATCGGCAGAATTTGGCCGTTGGTAACCAGCTCGAACAGACGAGTCGCTGGGAAGGTGATATTGTCGGCGTCGAAGCGGAAGGCGCCAGCGGCGCTGCCGGTGTCGATGCGGACCTTGTTCGCCGTGGCGCCGAGCGAGCCATTGCCGAGGACGCCGACGGTGCCTCGATTGAGGAGCAGGTCGCCCTGGAACGTGTTGCCGGTGTTGGCGAGGACGAAGGCGTTGGAGTGCTGGCCGGCGGTGTCGGCGTCGAAGGTGAAGGTGGCGGCCGGAGCGCCACCGGAGATGACGCCGGTGAGCGAGACGGAGACGTTCGACGAATTGCTGGTGGGCAGTCCGAGCATGCTGACGACAGCGCTGGAGGCGCCGAGGGAGATGGCGTTGGCGACGGCGACGGCTGAGCCGTTGGCGAAGCGGAAGCCGAGGGCGGGTGCGGCGCTGGTGGTGCCCGTGGTCGCTCCGAGGGAGACGGTTCCCGTGCCGAAGCCGGTGGCGCTGGTGAGGACGAAGCGGGCATTGGCGTTGCCGGCGACGCCGCCGGAGAAGTTGCTGGCGCCGCCAAGGGTGAGGGTCTGGGCGGAGGTGGGCGAGTACTGCAAAGCGCCGCCGCCGCTGAGGGCGGCGCTCACGGTGTGGCTGGCGCCGACCAGGGTCAGCGTCTGGGCGGCGTCGAGGGTGACGGCGCCGGCGCCGAGCAGCTGGCAGATCGTCTCGCTCGCGGAGACCTGCAGCGCGCCCGGCGCGTTGACGGTGACGATCACCGTGTTGTCGAGGGCGGCGCCGCCGAGCAGCTTCAGCACGCCGGCGTTGACGGTCGTCGCGCCGGTGAAGGGGTTGGCGCCGCTGAGGGTGAGCGTGCCGGCCCCTTGCTTGGTGAGCGCGCCGACGCCGGAGACGACGCCGGCGTAGGCGGTGCTGGAGGCGTCGCCGACGACCAGCGTGGCGCCGGTGGAAAGCTGGACGCTGGTGCCTGCGGGGCCGGCGAGGAAGTGGAACGTGGTCGTGCCCGGCTCGGTGACGACGAGGATCTGGGTGCCGGTCGGCGCGAACGGCTCGCTGTAGCTGCCGGCGTTGACGACGATGATCGGGTCGCCCGCGGACGGGATCATCCCCACCTGAGCCTGGGCGGCGGCCAGAGTCGCGAAGGCGGTGACGCCGAACACGGCGGGCTGGTCGCCGGCGACCCCGAGGTCGGCGTCGGTGATCGACTGGTTGGGAGCGAAGCCGGCCCAGTCGTCGTTGACGTAGGCGCTGGGGCCTCCGTTGGCGGTGGCGAGCTGGACGTCGACATTCTGGGTGACAGCGCTGCTCGTGCCGCCGTCGCCGTCAACGACCACGAACGAGACGGTGCGGAGGCCGGTGATGGGCAGCGACGAGACGTTGTGGAAGGCGATCTGACGCAGCAGCGCCTCGGCGGCGGCAGGGGTGGCGGCGCTGTTGAACGTGACGATGAGAGGCGTGGAGCCGGCGCCGCCGGTGAACGTGCCGATGGCCACGCTGGGGACGGTGCCGTTGTAGAACACGGTGGCGCCGCTGACGGTGATGTTGCCGCCCGGCTTGATTTCGAGGCGGTCGTCGGGGGTGGCGGTGACGGTGATGGAGACGGTGAGCGAGCCGCCGTCGAAGTTGGGCGACCCCGGATCGACGACGGTCGCCGCCGGATCGATCTGCACCGCGGTGGACAGCGCCACGTAGACGGCCGTCGCGCTGGGCAGCGCCACCACCGGCGCCGCGTTCGGCGCGAACGCGACGCCACGGAACGCCGTCCTGGCGCCTGCGGTCGCGAGCAAGGTCGGCGTGCCGCTGAAGGCGCCGTTGTAGCCGCTGGAGTCGACCAAGGAAACGAGCTGGTTGCCGTTCCGAGTAGCAAACAGAGACACAGTCGATCCGCTAGCGTAGGCCGTGACGCCACGATAGTTGTCGCCCGAGGTGCCAACGGCGCCATTGGAGACCCAATTGCCCGCGACAAGGGAGTATTTGCTCAGTCCTGTCGTGCTGGCATCGTCCGCCACATAGAGCGTATCGATGCCCGGGACCGAAACAGTGAGGTCGGCGAAATAGAAGGCGTAGGGACTGCTTCCAAAAGTCGCTCCAGGCATGTTCGTTAGCGTCTGCCCACCGGTCGTAGGAAGCCCTGTGCCGACCGTTCCGACCCGGAGCGCACCGGTGTTCGCGGAGAAGTACAACTGATTGTTGGCAATTTGTAGCCCGCGAAGATTCGTCACGCTGCCGGACAAGATGGTGGACGTCGCGCTGCCGAGCGTTGTGTAGCGAACGCCTCCCGTGGTGCCGCCGGCGATCCACAGGTCGGTGCCGTTCGTGCTCGCCACGCTGCGAGGGTTGCTTCCGGAAGCAAAATCGGTCAGCGCTGTGGAAGTGTCGATGACGCCGTTGGCATCGACACGCCCAACCGTGCGGTTGAGCGTTGAGCCGGTGGCGTTGACGATTGGCGTTGTCGGAATGGTTGCGTTGTAGCCAGCAAGCATCAAATAGCGGCCGTCAACCGAGGTGGTGAGCAACCCTTCGGAAATTGCCGTTCCGCTCGCAGTGAGCGCCTTATTCGCGCCAACGGTCGTAGTTGGCATCGCGACCGATTGGACCAGCGTGCCCGTGGGACTGTACTCGTCGAGAAACACTGCCGTGGCGCCAACGGTCAACCCCGCCACGCCATCGCCCACGCGGTAGATGACCAAGTTCCCCGCCGTGAACGCGGCCATCAGCGACCGCTCCTCCAGGCCTTCGATCCAGGGGCGGTAGACCCAGTTCTTGCGCTTGAGCCAGGCTTTGCGGCAGGAGGTCAGCCAGGTGTGATTCATGGGGGGAATCCTTGGTCGCTGGTCGAATCGGCTCGCCTCAACAGCGAACGGTCGATTCGCGAAGGGGGGCGGAAAAAAGCCTGCGGGAAGTCGGGAGGCGGGAAATAGCGAAGAATTAACAAATCTACTTTTACTGAAGGATCGGGCGCGTTGGAAGCGAAAAAACCGGAAAATCCTTCGCAATCGCGAAATTTCACGCTTTCCACGCGAATCGCCCCGCTTTGCATCTACAGGGCGGACAACGGCCTTGCAACCTTTGATGAGAACGCCGCGTTTCCCGCAGCCTCGGCGCAACCCGTTGCTTCGCGCCGCTCGGCTTGACGCGCCATTCGCAGCGGTTATGATTCCATGGACGGACTCGTCCGTCCGTTAATTCCTCTCCCGGAGTTCCCGCCATGTGCCCCGCACCCGCCAAAGCCGGCCGGCCCAGGGACGAAACCCTGCTCGCCCGCCGCCAGGAGGAGATCCTCGACGCCGCCGCCGCACGTTTCGCCGCGCACGGCTACGCCGACACCGACGTCGATTCGGTCGCCGAAGCTTTGCAGGTCGGCAAGGGGACCGTCTACCGCTACTTCCCCAGCAAGCGCGAGCTGTTCCTGGCCGTGGTCGACCGCGGGCTGAACCAGCTGATGGAAGCGGTGGACCGCCGCGCCGAGGGGATCGCCGACCCGCTCGACCGCATCGTCGAGGCGATCCATGCGTACTTCGCGTACTTCGAGGCGCACCCGGAGCTGATCGAGCTGTTCATCCAGGAGCGGGCGCAGTTCAAGGACCGCGCCAAGCCGAGCTACTTCGCCCACCGCGACGCCAACTGCGGCCCCTGGCACGAGCTGTACCGGGGGCTGGTCGCAGACGGCCGCGTGCGCGACCTGCCGCTCGACGACGACCTCGACGTGCTGCACGACCTGATGTACGGCACCATCCTGGCGAACCACTTCGCCAACCGCCGCGTCCCGCACGAGCGGCAGGCGCGCAACATCGTCGACATCGTCTTCCACGGCATCCTCACCGACGCCGAGCGGAAGCGGCGTGCGAAGAAGCCGCGCGGGACGAAGTGACCGCGACCCCGCCGCCTCAGACGGCAGCGGGCTTGAAATCATCGACATGGATTTGCTGACCCCTGACCACGGATTGCTGCGAGAAAAAGGAACCCTCCCATGACCCCCGCGTGGCGAAAGCGAATCGTGACGGCCGGCCTGCTCGGCGCCTGCGTGCTGGGGGGCGCCTGGCTGCTCGCGGGCGGGCTGTTCGGCGGGCACGCGAAGGAGGAGTGGCCCCGCGGCGAGCCGACCGGCGGCACGCGCGACACCTCGCTCGTCATGGTCACGCTCGACGCGGTCAAGTGCCAGCCCGTGCAGCGCGTCGTCGAGGCGGTCGGCACGCTGTCGGGCTACGAGGAAGTGATGCTCAGCGCCAAGGTCGAAGGGCGCGTGCGAAAAATCTTCCACGAGGTCTCCGACCGCGTCAAGCCAGGCGAGTCGCTGCTGGAGATCGACCCGACCGACAGCGAGATCCTGCACAAGCACGCCGAGAAGAGCCTGCTCGTCGAACTCGCGCGGCTGGGCTTCGCCGAGCCGCCGGGAACCAGCATCGACGTGGCGAAGATCCCGACGGTGGCGCAGGCGAAGGCCCGGCTGGAGAACGCGCTGGTCCGCCTCGACCGCACGCGCAAGCTGGCGGGCGTCCGCGCCAACTCGGCGGAGGAGCTGGCCGACCGCACCGCCGACACCCTCGCCGCCCAGGCCGAGCACGACACCCAGGTGCTGATCGCCCGCTCCGGCCTGGCCACCATCCAGATGAAGCAGCAGATGCTGGCGCAGTCCAAGCAGCAGCTCACCGACACCCTCATCCGCGTGCCCACTCCCACGCAACTCGTCCCCGGCTCCGAGAAGACCGGCGTGCACTACGCCGTCGTCCACCGCGCCGTCGCCGAGGGAACCTACCTCCGCACCGGCACCGAGGTCTTCAAACTCGTCATCGACCACGCCCTCAAGCTGCGCGTCCCCATCCCCGAACGCTACAGCGGCGACGTGAAGGTTGGCCAAAAAGTCGCGGTCACGACCTCCGCCTACCCCGAATCGTTCCCAGGCGCCGTCGCCCGGCTCACGCCGCACGTCGATCCGGTCACGCGAACCTTCGTCGCCGAGATCCTGATCCACAACGAAGGCGAGAAGCTGAAGTCGGGCGGCTTCGCGAAAGCGACGATCCTGACGCGCGTCGACGCCGGCGCGATCACCGTCCCGCTCGAATCGGTCATCAGTTTCGCCGGCGTCAACAAGGTCTTCCTGGTCGAGAACGGCGTCGCGAAAACGGTCCCGGTCACGCTCGGCGTGCAGGCGTCGACATGGGTCGAGATCGCGTCCCCGCCGCTGCCGAAAGGCGCCGCGATCGTGACGAGCGGCCAATCGCTGATGGCCGACGGCACGCGCGTGACGGTTCGCGACAGGAAATAAGATGCAGCGACTTACGAACCCTGAGCGCAAGCGAGGGGATAGCTCGGCGACACGCGGAACGTGAATGTTCGCCAACCCGGTTCGCTGCGATCCCGTCGCTTGCGCTCAGGGTTCGTTGGTTTGGCCAGAACGCGAAAGCAGCGAAAATGATCATCTCCGACCTCTGCATCCGACGGCCGATCTTCACCTGGGTGCTGGCGGCCGCCCCGGTCGTCATGGGCCTGGTGTCGTACTTCCGGCTCGGCGTCGACCTCTTTCCCAAGGTCGACTTCCCGCTCGTCTCCGTCAGCGCTTCGCTGCCCGGCACCAGCGCCGAGGAGATGGAAACGATCGTCACCAAGCTCATCGAGGAGGCCGTCAACACCGTCGCCGGCGTCGATGAGCTGCGCTCCACCACCCGCGAAGGCTCCGTGCTGGTCACCGCGCAGTTCGTGCTGGAGAAGGACGGCAACGTCGCCGCCCAGGAGGTGCGCGACAAGGTCTTCGCCTTGCTCAAGCAGTTCCCGCAGGGCATGGACCCGCCCATCGTCAACCGCTTCGACCTCGACGCCGCCCCGATCATCACCATCGGCATCAGCGCCAAACGCGACGTGCGGGAAACGACCGACATCGTCAAGCACCAGATCCAGGAGCAGCTGCAAACCGTGCCCGGCGTCGGTGCGGTCTTCCTCTCCGGCGGCCGCACCCGCGCGGTCAACGTCATCGTCAACACCGACAGTCTCGCGTCCTTCGGCCTGTCGGTCGAGGACGTGCGGCAGGCGCTCGTCACGCAGAATTTGGAAGTCCCCGGCGGCATCGTCGAACAGGGGCCGCGCGAACTGGTGCTGCGAACCCTTGGCCGATTGCAGTCGGCGACGCAGTTCAACGAGCTGATCGTCGCCAATCGCAAGGGCTACCCGATCCGCGTGAAAGACCTGGGCCGCGCCGAGGACGGCTTCGAGGAGCCGCGCGGCCTGACCCGCCTCGACGGCGAGACCGGCGTGAGTTTGTTCGTGCAGAAGCAGTCGGGCACCAACACGATCCAGATCTCCGACGCGGTGCAGAAGCGGCTGGCGAAGATCCGCAAGTCGCTGCCCCCCGACTTCCGCATCGAGATCATCCAGGACCAGTCGCGCTTCGTCCGCCAGTCGATGGAGGAAGTGAAGTTCCACTTGTTGCTGGCAGGCGTGCTGGTGTCGCTGACGATCCTGCTGTTCATCCGCGACTGGCGCACCACGGTGATCGCCACGCTCGCGATTCCGACGTCGATCCTGCCGACGTTCCTGTTCATGTACCTGATGGGCTTCACGCTCAACAACATCACGATGCTCGCCCTTATTTTAGCCATCGGCATCGTCATCGACGACGCGGTGGTGGTCCATGAGAACATCTTCCGGCACATGGAGGAGAACGGCCTCGACGCCGTCGCGGCGGCACGAAAAGGCACCGACGAGATCGCGCTCGCCGTGCTCGCAACGAGCTTGTCGCTCGTCGTCATCTTCCTCCCCGTCGCGTTCATGGGGGGCATGGTCGGCCGCTTCTTCAGCAGCTTCGGCATGGTGGTCGCCTTCGCTATCGTCATGAGTTTATTCGTCTCGTTCACCCTCACGCCGATGCTGTGCGCCTACTTCCTCAAGCTCGAAAAAACGGAGGAAGGCCACGCCGGGCACGGCTCGAAGGACGGCTGGATCTACCGCGCCATCGACAAGATCTACGGCGCCGTGCTGGGCTGGTCGCTGCGCTGGCGCTTCGTCATCGTCATCGTCTGCGTGCTCGTCATCCTGTCGACCGGCCCCATCGCCGGCATGATGGGCGTGAACCTCGTCCCGCGCGACGACCAGAGCGAGTTCCAGGTCAGCTTCATCACCCCCGAAGGCTACACGCTCGACCGCTCCGACCAGGTCATCACCGAGATCGAACAGCGCCTCGTCAAGCTCCCCGGCGTGCTGCACTATTTCACCGTCATCGGCGAGAACAACGGCAGCGCGGGCAAGGGACAGGGGGACGTGACGCGCGGCTCGATCTACCTCCGCCTCAAGGACCTCGAAGCCCGCCGCTACACGCAGTTCGACGTGATGAAACGCGCCCGCGCCATCGTCGACGAGTACCCCGACCTGCGCTGCGCCGTCACCGACGTGGCGGCCATCCAGGCGGCCGGGCAGGACACGCGTCTGTTCCAGATGAGTTTGATCGGCCCCGACCTCGGCAAGCTGGCCGAGTACGCCAACACGTTGAAACTCAAACTGCGCAAGGTCGACGGCCTGGTCGACGTCGATTCGACGATGTCGCTCGGCAAGCCGGAGGTGCAGGTCAGCATCGACCGCGAACGGGCCAGCGACCTCGGCATCCCCGTTCAAACCGTGGCGACGACGCTCAACGTGCTGGTCGGCGGCCTGCCGGTCTCGCGATACAAGGAGGGGACCGAGCAGTACGACGTGTGGCTGCGGGCCGCCAAGCCGTTCCGTGCCAACCCGCAAAGCCTCGACACGCTGACGATCCCGTCGCCCACCGCCGGCCAGGTGCAGCTGGCGAGCCTCGCGAAACTGACCGAGGCGCGCGGCCCCAGCCAGATCGACCGCTTCAACCGTCAGCGCACCGTCACGATCCTCGCGAACCCCGACACGATCTCGCTCAACGAGGCGGTGCAGGAGGCGGAGAAGATCGTCAAGGACATGGACCTGCCGCCGCAGTACGAGGTCAGCTTCGGCGGGCAGGCGAAGACGCTGGGCGAGACCGGCTACTTCTTCATGATCACGCTCGCCCTGAGCATCCTGTTCATGTACCTGATCCTGGCCGCCCAGTTCGAGAGCTGGCTCGACCCGATCAGCATCCTCATGGCACTCCCCGTAACCATTCCCTTCGGGCTGCTGTCGCTGTTGATCTTCCGCCAGCCGATGGACCTGTACGCCATGTTCGGGCTGTTCATGCTGATTGGCATCGTCAAGAAGAACGGCATCTTGCAGGTCGACAAGACGAACGAGCTGCGCCGCGAGCAGGGCATGGAGCGCGACGCAGCGATCCTCGAAGCGAACCACACGCGACTGAGGCCGATCCTGATGACGACGGTGATGCTCATCGCCGCGATGGTCCCGATCGCGCTGGGGGCAGGCCCCGGCGCCGGCGCGCGCGCCAGCATGGCCAAGGTCATCATCGGCGGCCAGATGCTCAGTTTGTTGTTGGCGCTTCTCGTGACGCCGGTCACGTACTCGCTGTTCGACAGCTTGAAACTTTTCATCGCGCGAATGCGTGGCTGGTTGGGAAAGAATTGAACCACGAAGGAGCACGAAGGAACACGAAGGAAGACAGGGAGACAGGGAGACAGGGAGACAGGGAGCTAAATTCATCGACCCTATCAAGCCCGCTGCCGTCTGAGGCGGCGGGGTAGCC
>JAYSSW010000059.1:0-2405 GCA_043720335.1 Planctomycetia bacterium | reverse complement strand
GTCGTCATCGTCGCCCTTGGCATCAGCCTCCTCTTCTGGCGCAAATAAGCACCCCCAGGCCGCCGACGACCGCCGTGTCCGTACCCGCTCCCCTGAACTCGCACCGCAAAGGCCGCTCGCATATGCTCGCCAACACCAAAAGCGTCAGCATGGAATGGGACAGCGCCGGCATGCCCGACGCCCCCACCGCCCCCGACTCGCTCAAGCAGTCCGGCCTGACCGTCAACTTCGTCAACGACATGCTCCTGCGCACGCTCTACGCGCGCGGCGTCATGCTCGGCATCGACCTCGCCCGCTTCCTCTGCCTCCCCTTCAAGGTCATCGAGGACTCCCTCAAGTTCCTCAAGGACGAGAAGTGCATGGAGGTCACCGGAGGCGACCTCATCGGCCGCGTCAGCTACCGCTTCAACCTCACCGAACTCGGACGCAAACGCGCCCAGGAAGCGATGAAGCAGTGCGCCTACGTCGGGCCCGCCCCCGTCCCCATCGAAGACTACATCGAGCAGACCTACCGCCAGGCGGTCACCGGCATCAACTGCAGCCCCGAACCGCTCCGCGCCGCCTTCTCCCACCTGGTCATCCAGGAATCCCTGTTCAACGCCATCGGCCCCGCCATCGTCTCCGGCCGCTCCGTCTTCATCTACGGCCCCCCGGGCAACGGCAAAACGTCGGTCGCGCGCTCCATCGGCGACTTCATGAACAACGCCGGCGGCGAAATCTACGTCCCCTACGCCTTCCTCGCCGAGAGCGGCATCATCACCCTCTACGACCAGTCCCTCCACCACCTCGCCGACGCCGGCGATGTCGACCGCATCGAGGACAACGAGGCCACCGTCCGGCGCCTCCTCAACACCGGCACCGTCGACGCCCGCTGGGTCAAGATCAAACGCCCCGTCATCGTCACCGGCGGCGAGCTCAACCTCGACATGCTTGACCTGCGCTACAACGCGGCGGCGAACTTCTACCAGGCCCCGCTCCACGTCAAAGCCAACGGCGGCATCTTCCTGATCGACGACTTCGGGCGCCAGCTGTGCAGCCCCAAGGAACTGCTCAACCGCTGGATCCTGCCTCTCGAGGACCGCCACGACTTCCTCACGCTCGCCTCGGGCAAGAAGTTCGAGGTGCCGTTCGAGCAGCTCATCATCTTCTCGACGAACCTCGACCCGAAGGACCTGGTCGACGACGCCTTCCTCCGCCGCATCCGGCACAAGGTCGGCATCGACGCCCCGACGAGGGACGTCTATGAGCGGATCTTCAACAGCATGGCGAAGCGGCTGGGGATGAACCCTTGCCCAGAGGCCGTGGACTTCCTGTACGGGCGCTACTACAACGGGGCGCGCTGCCCGCGCGCGAGCGATTGCCGAGATCTGCTGGAGATTGTGCAGGCGATCTGCCGATTCCGTAGGCAGCCGGTGCAGTTGACGCGCGAGCTGATGGCTGAAGCCGCATCGAGCTTCATCTGCGAATTCTGAGAAAAACGCGCCGCGCAACCCGCAGTTCAAGAAGAACCGCGGGGGTTCGGCGCCGCCCCACTTCCGATTTCTGATCGAGGACGACTATGGACGGTCGCACACTGCGCGGGTTGATCTTGGCGGGCCTGCTGCTGTCGGGCACGGGCTGCATGACGGCGGCGACCGGCAAGTCCGACCAGGCCGCCCTGACCAGCATGAACGCCAAGAAGGCGTTCGAGGAGCTGGCGGGCAACCCGAACGCCCGCAGGATGGGCGACAAGAAGCTGCCCAGCGCCGACCTCGCCGTCGCCTGGGGGACCATGAAGGAGCAGGGCGCCGAGAGCGCCAAGCAAAACCCCGAACAGCAGATGAGGCAGCTCGACGACGCGCGCCGCAGCTACCAGGACGCCTGCGCCGCCGACCCCGGCCACATCGAGGCGTGGCGCGGCCTGGCCCGCGTCTACGTCCAGATGGGCGACCACGAACGCGCCAACGACACCTACCGCAAGGCGGTCGCCAAGCATCCCAAGAACCTGCCGCTGTGGCAGGACTGGGGCATGGCCCACAACCGCCGCAAGGACTTCAACGAAGCCGTCAAGTGCTTCCAGAAGGCGCTGGAGATCGACCCCGAGAACCGCGAGGTCATGAGCAAGCTCGGCTACACGCTCGCCCGCGCCGGACAGATCGAGCAGAGCATGACCCACCTCACCCGCGCCCTGGGCAGCTCGTCGGCGCACTACAACGTCGCCCGCATGTGCATGCACCTCAACCAGCGCGACCAGGCCCTCGTCCACCTCCGCCTTTCCGTCCGCGAGAACCCCGCCTACGAGGACGCCCGCACCCTCCTCGCCCAGCTCGAGTCCGGCAGCGACGGCGCGGCCACGCCCAACGGTGTCGTCAACGTCGGCTTCCAGACGCCCGTCGCGGGGCAGTAGCCGACCGGGTCGAATCTCC
>JAYSSW010000058.1:0-5153 GCA_043720335.1 Planctomycetia bacterium | reverse complement strand
TCAGACGGCGGCGGGCTTGATTTGGCTGAATCATCCCGCGTCCATCTCGCGCAGCCACGCGTACAGCGTCTTGCGCGTGACGCCGAGAAGCGCCGCCGCTTTGCTCTTGTTGCCTTTCGCGTCACGCAGCGCTTCGCGAATTTGGTCGGCCCGCTCCGCCTGCACCTCGCCACGCACCTGGGCTGACACGCTGGCGTCGCGTGGCGCCGGGCGGAAGCCAGCCCCGTTCAGCGCCGGGCCTTCCTCGTTCAGCGCGGCCTGGTAAAGCACGTGCTGAAGCTCGCGCAGGTTGCCCGGCCAGGCGTGCTGGTGCAGCTTCGCGCGGAACTCCGGCGACAACTCGACATTGCCCAGCTTCATCTGCGTGCGCATCCCGGCGACAATCGGCGCGACCAGCAACGGCAGGTCGTCGAGCCGATCGCGCAATGGCGGCACCACGAGCGTGACTTGGTTCAATCGGTAGTAGAGGTCGGCGCGGAAGCGGCCCAGTTCGACGAGCTTCGCGAGAGGCTGGTTGGTCGCCGCCAGGATGCGGTTGTCGACCTGGATCGAGCGGTCGCCGCCGATGCGGGTGATCTCGCGCTGCTGGATCGCGCGCAGCAGCGCGACCTGCCCGCGCGGGCTGAGATCGGCGACTTCGTCAAGAAACAGCGTCCCCTGGTGCGCCAGCTCGAACTTGCCCAGTCGTCGCCGATCCGCGCCGGTGAACGCGCCGCGCTCGTGCCCGAACAGCTCGGCTTCGAGGAGCGTGTCGGGGATCGCTCCGCAGTTCAGCGTGACGAGCGGCCCATGCGCACGGCTGCTGAGGCGATGGATCTGCGTCGCGACCAATTCTTTGCCGACCCCCGATTCGCCTTCGATGCAGACGTTGAGATCGCAGCCTGCCGCTCGATGGACGAGGCGGAACAACCGCTGCATGACCGGGGCGCCGCCGAGCATCGCGCCGAGGCCGGTCTGCGGCGCCTCGCCGCGCGGGATGGCGACCCCCTGGAAGCGGCGGATCGTCGCGGTGACGCTTGTCTCGACGGGAAGCCGGGCGAAGACCGACCCGCCGACGAAGCCGTCGAAGCTGCTTTGGCGATAGAGCTGCTCCAGATCCTCCGGCATCGTGATCGGCCCGCCGAACGCCAGGCAGCGCAGCGACGGATTGACGCGCCGGGCAGCCAGCACCGCCGCGTTGAGCTGTCGGATCGCGTGCTGCAACTGGTCGCGGCGTTCGTGGATGTCGTCCAGCACCCGTGTCAAGCCAAGTGACAAGATCAGCGCATCGACCCGCGCCGCCGCGACCTGTGCCGCGATGTCCGGTTCGGTGCAGACGAAGCCCACCGTCGCCAGGCCGTGCTGTTTCGCTTCGTGCAGCAGGGCCAGTTCCGCGTCGAAGGTGCTCCCTTCGTCCTCAGCAATCTGCTTCAGGCTGCCATCAAGCAGCGTCGTCGAAGGATAGTTCACAACGCCGAACACGCCCCAGCGAACGAGGCGCTGCAATCGGTCGCCGAGCGGCTGCGTCGGATCATTCGCGAGCAACCCGGCAATGATCGGGGTGCCCTGAGCATGGGGCAGCAACTCGCGCTCGATGAGTTGCTCGGCCAAGTCGTTGACATTGGCGAACGGCATGTTGACGGCAAGCGCGTTGAAGCCGCGCGTGCGATAGACCCCGGCGCCCAGCGCGAGCAGGAAATCGACCTCCGAGCGAACCGCCAGCCTCGCGATCTGCCCCGAGTCGGCGACGACGCCGATGAGCGGGCGAGTCGTCGGTTCGGTCGAGAACAGGTGGTGGTTGGGTTTGGCGTGCATGGGATTCGTCGCTTGCGATCATGGGCTGACAGAAGCGCCCTGTCAGGGCGAAGACACGACACCTGATTGTTTACTGTACCGGATACATCATGGTTACACAATTGCCACGTTTCCACACCTGCATGCAAAGTTACGTCGAGCGCCTTCGATGGCTTTCTCAATCGCAATGAATGTCTCGCGTCGCAAATCGCTTGAAGCCAACCAGTTGAGACGCTGCCTTCGCTTGGCACGCGCGAGAACACGAATCGCGATTTGTCGTAAAATACGCTTGAGTCAGGCACAGAAACTGCGTTTAATGGAAACAGGCACTGCGACGGCGTGGTGCTTTCCCGCCGCTCGATCCTTTTCTGAGAACGAACACGATGCCTGTGCGCTACCTCGTTGCCATGTTGGCTTCCGTAGGGCTGCTTGCTCTCGGCATGCGTGCGCTCCCCGCTGGCGAGGCGAAGAAGACGCCGACGGCCGCCGCTGCGCAGTTTTTCGAGACGAAAGTCAGGCCGATCCTCGTCGAAAGCTGCTTCTCGTGCCACGGCGAGAAGAAGCAGCGTGGCAGCCTGCGCGTCGATTCGCTTGGCGCTCTGCTCGAAGGGGGCGAGACGTCGCCGGCCATCGTCGTCGGGCATCCGGAGAAAAGCCTGCTCATCAAGGCGATCCACTACGACGACAACGAGCTGAAGATGCCGCCGTCGAAGAAGCTGGCGCGCGAGCAGATCGACGTGCTCGAGCAATGGATCAAGATGGGCGCCCCCTGGCCCGGCAGCGAGAAGGCGCCGGCGACCACGCGCAAGGGCGAGTTCCAGGTCACCGACAAGGACCGCGCCCACTGGTCGTTCCAGCCGGTCAAGAAGCCGCTCGTGCCCAAGGGTCGCAAACAGGAGTGGGTGCGCAACCCGATTGACGCGTTCATCCTTACCGGCCTGGAAGCGAAGGGAATGCTGCCGAACGGCCCCGCGTCGAAGCTGGAGCTGCTGCGCCGCGTGACTTACGACTTGACTGGCCTGCCTCCGACGCCGGAAGAGGTCGACGCGTACCTCAAAGACAACGCGCCGAACGCCTACGAGAACCTGGTGGATCGGCTGCTGGCGTCGCCGCGCTACGGCGAGAAGTGGGCGCGCAGTTGGCTCGATCTCGTCCACTACGCCGAGACGAGCAGCTACGAGCGCGACAATCCCAAGCCGCACGTCTGGCGCTACCGCGACTACGTCATCCGTTCGTTCAACGACGACAAGCCGTACGACCGCTTCCTCAAGGAGCAGCTCGCCGGCGACGAGATGTTCCCCGGCGACGCCGACGCCCTGATCGCAACCGGCTACTACCGCCTGGGCATCTGGGACGACGAGCCTTCCGACCCGAAGCAGGCCCGCTACGACGGCCTCGACGACATCGTCGGCACCACGTCGCAAACGATGCTCGGCCTCACGGTCGACTGCGCCCGCTGCCACAACCACAAGCTCGACCCGATCGCGCACAAGGACTACTACCGCCTGCTCGCGTTCTTCCACAACATCAACCACTACCGCAACGGCGGCCCGACCGACGAGCGTCCCATCGGCACTGGCGGCCAGCAGGCGGCGTTCGAGAAGGCGTCGAACGAGATCGAGGAGAAACGCGCCACGATCCAGGGGGCGATCACGGCCATTGAAACCGAGTTCCGCAAGAAGCACAAGCAAAGTCAGTCACTGGTCGGCACCGACCTCGACGAGCTGACGTACCGCTTCTACCGCAACGCCTGGACCATGCTCCCCGACTTCACGCAGTTCAAGCACGAGGACGAAGGGAAGCTGCCGAAGAAGCTGTTCGACATCAGCCCGCGCACCCGCGACGAAGCGATCGGCTTCGTCTTCGATGGCTTCCTCATCGTCCCCGAAGCGGGCCGGTACACCTTCTATCTCGACTCCGACGACGGTTCACGGCTCACCGTCGATGGCAAGACCGTCATCACCTACGACGGCATCCACGGCGTCGGCAGCCCGCGCAAGCAGGCCGTCGATCTGCTCAAGGGGCGACTGCCGATCAAGCTCGAATACTTCCAGAACGTGTTCGGCTTCGGCCTGAGCGTCGTGTGGTCGGGGCCCGGCTTCGAGAAGCGCACGCTGTCGGTGCCGGAGGGTTCGCAGAAGACGCTTGACCTGGCCAAGCTGTTCGTCAGCGAAGGGGCGAACGTCCTGGGCGCCGAGAAGGTGGCCGAGTACCAGAAGCTCAAGAAGCAGCTGGTCGCGCTGCAGAAGCCGTCGCAGCATCCGCGTGGCGAAATGGCGCTATGCGTCACCGAGAACGGAACGCGCGTGCCCGACACGTTCGTCATGGTGCGAGGCAACCCGCATGTTCCGGGCGACAAGGTCGAGCCGGGCTTCCCGTCGGTGTTCGGGCTGCCGGAGCCGAAGATTCCCGCGCCTGCACCTGGCGCGAAGTCGTCGGGCCGGCGCAGCGTGCTGGCCGACTGGATCGCTTCGAAGGACAACATGCTCACGTCGCGCGTGATGGTCAACCGCATCTGGCAGCAGCATTTCGGCCGAGGCATTGTGCGCTCGCCCAGCGACTTCGGCATGCAGGGCATCCGCCCGACGCACCCCGAACTGCTCGACTGGCTGGCGTCGGAGTTCGTTGAAAGTGGCTGGCGGATGAAGTCCCTGCACAAGTTGATCCTGATGTCGAACACCTACCAGATGTCGTCGAAGAGCCACGCCGACCATCTCGCGAAGGACCCGATCAACGACCTGTTCTGGCGTTTCGACATGCGCCGCCTGAGCGCGGAGGAGATCCGCGACTCGATCCTGGCGGCGTCGGGCAACCTGAACGTGAAGATGTACGGCCCCGGCGTCTACCCGGAGATCGCCAAGGACGTGCTGGCCGGACAGTCAGTCCCTGGACGCGGCTGGGGCAAGTCATCGCCGGAGGAGCAGGCGCGGCGGAGCATCTACGTCCATGTGAAGCGCTCGCTGGTGCTGCCGATCCTGGAGGCGTTCGACGTGGCCGAGACCGACAAGGGGGTGTCGGCCCGCTTCGCCACAACGCAACCAACCCAGGCGCTCGGCATGCTCAACGGCGAGTTCCTGCACAAGCAAGCGAGCATCTTCGCCCAGCGTCTGAAACGCGAAGCCGGCGACGACGTGAACGCCCAGGTCCGCCGAGCGTTGTCGCTGGTCACGAGCCGCGCACCGAGCGATCTGGAAGTGCGTCGCGGCATCGAGCTGATCCAGGCCCTGCGCGAGCAGGAGAACGCCAGCGCCGAGGCCGCGCTGCAGTCGTTCTGCCTGGTGGCACTGAACCTGAACGAGTTCATGTACCTGGATTGATGCGCCCTTTTTCTTTGGTTTGCCTTATCGGAGGTCTTGCGATGGCGACGATCCAAACGGAAT
>JAYSSW010000057.1:0-2405 GCA_043720335.1 Planctomycetia bacterium | reverse complement strand
AGATCTTCTCGCCCAGGATGTTCTCGAAGACCGTGCCGTAGACCTGCTCGATCTTCGCCATGCCGTGGGCGGCCAGCAGCATGTTGACACGGCCCTGGTTGTTGATGACCCAGGCTCGTCCCTGGCGGTCGTTGACCATCTTCGCGCCGGCCGGGGCGTCGCGCGTGTTCTGCTCCATCTGCAAGCGCAGCCTCACGTCGGGGCCGTCGATCGGCGGGGGGGGCAGCACCGGGGCGAGCGGCCGGCCCGTCGGGTCGCGGAATGTCAGCGCGTCGTTGGGGTCCTGGGCGGCGGGCGGGTCGAACGTCACCGGCTCGACCACCAGGCCGTGATCGCTCCGCAGCTTGGCGGCGTGGGCGCGGCGCATCTCGGCCTTGAACACGCCGCCGTCGCCCTTGCTGGTCTCGATCGCTTTCTTGGCGGTCTCGACCACCCACTGCGCCTCGCGCAGCAGCGTGGCGGCGTCGACGGGGCCGGCGACCACGTGCAGCACGCGGCCATCGGGGGCGCAGAAGTAGCTGGCGACGTTGCCCCCCTGCTTCTGCTTGCCGACGATGCGGAAGGTGGCGACTTTCTGGAACGAGGAGACGAAATGCTTGTCGAGGTACTCCCCGACTTTCGGATCCGCTAGGGCGTTCACACGGAGCGCCTCGGCGTTGTTTCAGGTGAATTCGCTTTCTTCGAAGTTGCCCGAAACGTGCAGCAGGAAGACGAGTTTCTCGTCCTTGAGCGCCTTCTTGGCGGCGTCGGACGGCGTCTTCTCGAAATGGACGCTGGTGCCGTACTCGCCGCAGGTGGCGGCCTCGGCGGGGACAAGCCCCTTGCCAGCCTTGCCGCCCGCGAACGCGGTGCTGCCGCAGAGCGACAGCGCCAGCACGGCCAGCCAATGCCAGGAACGACGCATGGTCGCACCTCACTTTCGTCGGAGGAGGAAGAGTTCCACCAACAAGACGAGAGCGAGGACGTGATCGTTTGGATGGGCTTCCTCGTTTAGGAAACCAGGAAAAACAACTTCCCGATTGGATGAGTAGCGCTTGCTCCCTCTCCCCGTTGCGAGGAGGGGGTCGGAGGTGAGGGATTCTACCACGTCGGGGATCGTTTGAAACATCGAACGCCCGGCGAACGGCCTGCCTTCACCCCCCGCTTCATCATCGTTTTCAGCTTCGTCATCCGTCGCGACTTGCCGAGGCAGACCGGGACGCCGCCCTTGTCGAGCGACACCACATCGTCGAAGATCGACTGAAGGTCATCCAGGTCGAAGTGCGGTTGCGTGGGGAACGTCAGCGCGGCGGCGTGTTCCCTGATGTGCTTTCACATGGCGAGGATGCCGACGCGGTGCAGCTCGTTGGCGGCTTCCTCTTCGGGGTCGTTGTCGAGGAAGTCAATCGTTCTGGTCGACGAACACAACCAGCTCGACTTCGGCCGGCGTGATGAGGTGCCAGAGGTGTGGCTTGGGACGTTCGGACGCGCGAGGATCGCACGCCCCATGGGAAGGGAAGGACATGGAAAAGCCCGGTAGGCCTGCAACGGCTTGCTCCGATCTTGGCTCCGCGAAACGCTCGCGTTTGAGACGCCTCGACCAGCAGACCCTCGTCAATCGCAGCGCGGTTCGACGCGCGGGTGATTAAGCCGCGCGATCGGAGAAGAGGGTGTCATCGACAACCCGCGTGTGATCTTCGGGGGCGGCGGAAGGCGTGTCAAGCAAAAAAAGCGGGCGGGGCGATTTTGCGTGTGATAGGCCGCAAAACCGTCACCGCCCGCGTAACCCGATTGGGTAGTCACTCGCTGTCGGGAGTGGAGCCGAAGGGGATCGAACCCTCAACCTCTAGAATGCCATTCTAGCGCGCTCCCAATTGCGCCACGGCCCCAGCGTTACCTTCAACATATACCCTGACACGACAGGCGTCAATTGGTTCGGAGATTGTTTCGGGGTTTGCTCCGTTTTTCCTTTCCCGATTGTTCGTGCAGCGTCGTGTTTTCGCAACGAAGGGAAGAGCTTGCTGGATCCTCAGCGGGTCGTCAACGGCTGCGACAACTGGCCCCGCGCCGCCAGCATCCATAAAGGGATAGCAACCGTGTCGCAGCCTCCCCGGAGACGCCGCCGTGAAACGCTACCGCACCTGGACGCTCACCGATGTCGTCAACGACGTTTGGCTCGACCAGTTCGCCACCGGCAGCGACCGGCTCGACCTCGGCACGCCCCACCACTGGTCGCTGCGAAAGCGCACCCTCCACGGCGGACTGCGCGACGGCATCGACCTCATCGAAGTCGACAACGGCCCCCTCTCCTACTCCATCCTCCCCACGCGCGGCATGTCGCTGTGGCGCGGCAACTTCCGCGGCCTCTTCCTCGGCTGGAAAGCGCCTCTGCACGGGCCGGTCCATCCGCGCCACGTCAACTCGGC
>JAYSSW010000056.1:0-2406 GCA_043720335.1 Planctomycetia bacterium | reverse complement strand
TATGAAACTTCCCAGGGACGGCTGTCCCTGGGCTTTCGATGCTTCAACGATCCCTGACGTGAGAGAACCCCCCACCCCCCACCCCACACCCCGGAGGGGCGAGGGGAGCGATCCATGAAACACGGCCTTTTCATCTCGCTGGACGGCCTCGACGGCGCGGGCAAATCGACCCAGTGCCGGCTGCTCGCCGACTGGCTGCGCGCGCGCAAGCACAGCGTCGTCGAATGCGTCGATCCCGGCGGCACCGACCTTGGCAAGCACCTGCGCACCCTGCTCCTCGATTATCGCGGGCAGATGGCCTTGCCCTGCGAGGCGCTGTTGTTCATGGCCAGCCGTGCCCAACTCGTCAACGAGGTGATACGTCCTTCGCTGGAAGCAGGACGTTGTGTCATCACCGACCGCTACCTGCTCGCGAATGTCGTCTATCAAGGCCATGCGGGCGGCTTGGATGTCGATCTTCTCTGGAAGGCGGGCGAACTCTCGACCGGCGGACTTCAACCCGACCTCACGCTGGTCCTTGACCTGCCACTTGAAGCAGCCGCGACGCGACGCAAGGCGACGCTCGACCGCATGGAAAGCCGAGGCGACGACTACCACGCCAAGGTGCGGGCGGGCTTCCTCGCGGAAGCGGCGCGGCAGCCGGAACGCACGGTGGTCGTCGACGCGTCGCAGCCGCCGGACGTGGTGCAGGCGGTGCTGCGCGAAATCGTCGAACCGCGTCTGGCGTCGTAACCGCAGGGAGGCCTCATGTCCTGGTCGCAGATTCGCGGGCACGAGTCGTTGGTTGACACCTTTCGGCATGTGCAGGCCCGGAAACGGCTCGCCCATGCGTACCTGTTCGTCGGCCCCGCCGGCATCGGCAAGCGGAGCTTCGCCCGCGAACTCGCCAAGGCGATGCTGTGCGAACGCCCCTCCGCCGACCGCCTGCTCGAAGCGTGCGGCCAATGCGAGGCGTGCCTGCTTGTCGACGCCGACACCCATCCCGACCTGATGACGGTGCAGCGGCCCGAGGACAAGAACGAGTTCCCCATCGACCTGATGCAGAACTTCTGCCACGGCTTCGCCCTGAAGCCCGCGCGCGGCGAGCGCAAGATCGGCATCGTCAACGACGCGGAGGATCTGAACGAGGAGTCGGCCAACTGCTTCCTCAAGACGCTGGAGGAGCCGCCGCCGGGGTCGCTGTTCTTCCTCATCGCACGCAGCCTCGATTCGCAGTGGGCGACGATCCGCTCGCGCTGCCACGCCGTGCGCTTCGCGCCGCTGCCCAACGACCTGGTTCGCGAAATTCTTTCGCAGACCGAACTCGACCCGGCACTGCTCGACCGCGTCGTCCAACTGGCGGCCGGCAGTCCCGGTCAGGCGATGGAGCTGGCTGACCCCGACCTGTGGCAATGCCGACGGCAGGTGCTGGAAGGTTTGACGCAACCCAAAGTCGCGGTGCCGGACCTCGTGCGCGGCTTCGTCGAGTTCTGCGAGGACGCCGGCAAGGAAACGTCGCTGCACCGCCGACGGGCATCGCGGGTGATGCGGCTACTGATGGAAGCGTTCACCGACGCGCTTGGCCTGTCGTTCGGCGCTCCTGCAAAGTCGGCCGACGCGTCAGACTCCGCCCTGCTTCACGCGCTGCTGCGCCGCGCTTCGCCCGACAAAATCCTGGCGATGCTCGACCGTTGCCTGGAGACGGAGATTCAACTTGACCGATACATCCAACTGAGCCTGGTCCTCGACGGCCTGTTCGACGCGCTGTCGCAACTGCTGGAGAACGAGGGATCGGTACCGTTGAAGCTGAGCGGCGCGGTGTGACGATTCGATTTCGCCGAGACCCATCGCCATGAAGCATGCAAGTTGGATCCTGCTCGTGGCAATGACGGGTTGCAGCACGCATCCGTGCGCCGACCTTTCCGACTACTTCAGTCCCGGCAAACTGCGCGCGAACCTCGTGCAGCCGTACGGCGGCGTGTGCATCCCGCAGGGGCCGATCCAGCCACCCGACGCAGGCCCGCAGCTCGGCGGACCGCTGCCGCTGGGGCCGCCCCCCGGTGGCGCGATCCCGCCCCCTGCCCCGCTGCCAGGCAACCAGCCGCCCGGCGGCAACATCCCGCCGCCGATCCCGCCCCCCGCGCCGCCGTTCTGACGCGCAGCGTCATATAGCCCCCGGCTTGCCGGGGGTGGGGTGAATCCCACGTCGATGGAATGAAACGTGATCGTGGGCTCGTTTTGGTCCACGATCATGATTCATCGCGCCGACGTGAGTCGCGCCGCACCCCCGGCAAGCCGGGGGCTATATAAACGTCAACCGCGCAGCAGCGCCTTCAGCGACTTCTCCGCTCCGGACGCCTGCCAGCGCGACCACCATTTCTCGAATCGGCGCCGGGCTTCGGGCAGGCGGGGGGGGGGGGGGGGGGG
>JAYSSW010000055.1:0-2407 GCA_043720335.1 Planctomycetia bacterium | reverse complement strand
GGCTTCGGGCAGGCGGCGCTGATGCGCGCGCATCAGCGCGTCGATGCCGGGCTGCCAGATGGTCCAGTGCTCCGGCAGGCGGTTCATGAAGCGCAGGCGGATCGCGCCTAAACGCGCCGCCGCGACGTGGCTGTCGTTCGCTTCGCCCAGGATGTCCTGCATCTGCACGATGGCGGGATAGAACTCCTCACGGAAAGCCGGGGCGAAGCACGAGCCGAACAGCTCCATCGCGTAGCGGAGCTGCTTGCCCAGGATGCGGACCTGGTGCAACGCTTCGTAGTCGAGCAGGTTCGCCTGGGCTGCGTCGTCGATCTCCTGCACCAGTTGCGCCAGGGTCGGCTGGGCGATGGCTTGCAGCGACTGTCCAGGGGATTCGTTCACGTCGTCGAGATGTTCCTTGATCTGGTCGAGAAGCTGTTCCATCTGCCTGGCGGACTTCTCCGTCGCGGCGAGAAGCTGGTCCTGGGCGGCGGAGCGCTGCCCCTGGGCGAAGCCGAGCAGCACCTCCAGGCCGTGCTGCTGCCTTGTCACCGCCTTCGCGCGTCGCTCGGCCACCATCGCCGAGAAGACATCCCAATCGCGGGCGGCGCCAGCGGCGCGGCGGATGCTCCGCAGCTGGCGCTTGGTCCGCCTCAGCAGCTTGGAGGACAGATTCGGGCCGAAGATGCGCACCGCCGCCCCGGCGCGGCGCGTGGCCACCCGAAGCTGGTGGACGTGCTCGATGTCCTGGTCCGACTGGTCACGGGCCAGCGCGATGCGGTCGCGCACCAAGCCGAGCCTGCGATCCATCACGATATGTGCCGCCTGGGAGACGGGCATGTCGCCGCGCAGGTCGCTCAACCATCGATCCTCAGCCATCGCTTCACCAAATCGCCTTCATCAATTCTTCACATAAGTTGTTTCCCAGTAAAGACTATCATCGGAAATCACGCACGCATTGACCCCTCGATTTTTCACGATTCGCGCAGCATCGCTTCAACCGCGTCGCCCAACCGGTCGATTTCGTCGGTGGTGTTGTAGAAGTGCGTCGAAGCCCGGATCAGCAATCCTTCGGGACGTTCGATGATGGGGGCTTCGATACGGTAGCGCTCCCAGAGCAGCTTGCGCCACAACGGGCCTTGCACGCGCGGCGGCAGGCGGTACGCCGTCAGGAAGCCGTGCAGTTCGGGATGCGTCGGCGTGGCGAGCGACAGTTCCCCGATGCGTGCGAAACGCTGATGGACATGCTGCACCAGGCTTTCGTTGCGTCGGCGAATGTGCTCCCAGCCGAGCGCGGTTTGGAAGTCGATCGCGCTGGGAACCGCCATCCACGGGCACAAGTCGCGCGTGCCTTCAAATTCGAGGAAGCGCAGCCGCGGCGTCGAGCCGAACTCGTCGCGCTGGTCGAGCTGCTTGCGGTCGGGCCGCCAGCCCCAGCTGACTTGCAACGGCTGCAAGCGGTCCTCGCTTCCCTGCCCCAGATGCAGGAACCCCGAACCCGTCGGCGCCAGCAGCCATTTGTGGCAGTTCGCCCCGTAGAAGTCGGCGTTGATGGCGGCCAAATCGACCGGCACCATCGCCGGCGCGTGGGCGCCATCGACCAGCGTCAGCACGCCACGCCGCCTGGCTTCCACGCAGATTTCCTGCGCGGGCAACACCAGCCCGGTCGGCGACAGGACATGGCTGAAGAACAGCAGCCGGGTCTTCGGCGAGATCGCCTGCCGCACCGCTTCGACGATCTCGGCCGGTTCGCGGGCCAGGATCGGCAGCTTGAAGGTGCGGATCGTCAGCCCCTGGCGCTGGGCGGCGCGTTCCAGGCACCAGTGCATCGCCCCGTATTCGTGGTCCGTGAGCAGGATTTCGCCCGGCGACGCCAGCGTCAAACCCGACGCGACCAGATTCATGGAAGTCGAGACGTTCTGCGTGAAGATCAGCCGACGCGGGTCGCAGCCAAGGAACGCCGCCAACCGCACGCGGGCTGTCCACAGATGTTCAGGCATCTCGCGCAGCAGGAACGCCATCGGCTCCTCGGCGAGCCGTGTCCGCAGCTGCGACACCGTGTCGTAAACGACGTGGGGCAATGGGCCGAACGATCCCGTGTTCAAATTGGTGACGGTCGGATCGAGCATCATCGCCGACCGGGCTTGCTCGATGCTCCAGCCGTTGGCGTAGACTTCGTTCACGGCGTCTCCCTTGCAAGTTCGGTCCTCAGCGTCCCCCGGGTGTTTTGTATACTCCTGCGGTCAAGAATGAGGAATTGTTGAGAGACTTCACATTCCGCCGAGGTCGGCGTTTTGCCCCGGAGGGGCAACGGGATGTAGCCACGGGTGGAGCGCAGCGCAACCCGTGGGAAGAGAACCGTGGGCGGCGCCGTGGACAACGACCCCGATTGCCACCGGCACCCGGGAGGGGTCGCCTGCGTTAGCGG
>JAYSSW010000054.1:0-5159 GCA_043720335.1 Planctomycetia bacterium | reverse complement strand
CGACCCGCTCAACGTGATGGTGCTGAAGCGGAAGCCGGGCCGCCCCGACCAGCAGCGGGTGGCGAGCCAGCACCGCCGGTTCGGCAACCCTGACGACGTGTTCGTGCAGAGCCGGCCCAAGAGCGACCTCATCACCCAGGCCGAGGTGCGCGCCATCGCGCTGGCCCAGCTCGACGTGCAGTCGGCCAGCGTCGTGTGGGACATCGGCGCCGGCGCCGGCGCGGTCGCCATCGAAGCCGCCCAGCTTGCGACGGGCGGCATGGTCTACGCCATCGAGCAGGACGTGGCCGACTACCACCTCATCGTCGCCAACGCCCAGACGTTCGGCATCCGCAACCTGACGCCGGTCCACGGCATCGCCCCCGGCGTCTTCGACGGCCTCCCCGCCCCCGACAGCGTCTTCATCGGCGGCGTCGGCAAGGAAGTCACCCGCCTCCTCGACGCCGCCTTCCACGCCCTGCGCCCCGGCGGCCGCATGGTCGTCAACGTCGCGTCGCTGGAGAACCTCAGCGCCGTCTACAGCGCCCTCAAGCTGATCGCCAGCCCCGTGCAAGCCCTGCTCATCAACCTCGCCCGCGGCACCGAACAGCTCGAAACCCTGCGCTTCGAGGCGATCAACCCGACGTTCCTGCTGACGGTCGTGAAGAAGGCGAAGGAGTGAGCGGCGAGCACGGACCCGCGTTGGACGGCAAGCGGAAAGGACGCACAGTCGCATGGGAAAGAAATCGAAGGCCAAAGCGCAGGCTCCGGGGCCGAACCTGTTCGCCGCGCTGAGCAAGCGCCGCTACCGCATCCTCATCCTGCCGCGCGTGCTGCGCGACGAGGCCGAGAAGATCTTCTACCGCGACGAGAAGCAGAAGAAGGCCCACGCGATCCTGCTGAAGTGGGCCGCCCTTGAGGAGCAGGGACACCTCGCCCGCAAGGAGACCGCGCTCGACGCCAGCTTCCTGCACGAGGTGTTCGGCGAAGCGCTCGGCTACAAGACCGCGACGAACAGCCCGGAGAAGTACCATCTCGAGCGCAACTACACCGTCCCCGGCGTCGGGGTCGCCGACGGCGCGCTGGGCGAGTTCGAGCCGGGCGCGCCGAAGCCCCCCGTCGCGATCATCGAGCTGAAAGGCGCCGACGCCAACCTCGACGTCGACAAGTTCAACGGCCGCACGCCGGTGCGGCAGTGCTGGGACTACCTCAACTTCACGCCGGGCTGCCCGTGGGGCATCGTCAGCAACTTCGTCACGATCCGCCTGTACCATCGCGAAAGATCGCCGGAGTCGTACCAGGAGTTCCATCTGAAGGACATGCACGACGAGCTGGTGTTCCGGCAGTTCTACTGCCTGTTCGAACACGGCGGACTGCTGACCTCGCGCTTCGGCCAGCCGCCGCGCGCCCTCGTGCTGCTGGAGAAGTCCGAGACCCGGCAGCGCGAGGTCGGCGACGAGCTGTACGCCACCTACAGCGACAACCGCAGCCGGCTCATCGAGCACCTGCACCTCAAGCTCGGCAAGCCGCTGGCCCAGGCGATCAAGACCGCCCAGAAGATTATCGACCGCGTCGTCTTCATCGCCTTCTGCGAGGACCGCGACCTGCTCCCCGAGAAGTGCATCAGGACCGCCTTCACCGACCTGCCCGCGTTCAAGCGCGTCACCAACCCGCGCTGGCAGAACTTCCTCAGCCTCTTCGAAGCGGTCGACAAGGGGCACGACCAGCCCCCGGTCCTCATCAACCGCTTCAACGGCAACCTCTTCAAGCACGACCCCGACGTCGACGACCTCCAGCTCGCCGACGAGCCGTGGACCAGCTTCTTCAACACCCTCGGCGCCTACGACTTCCGCCACGAGGTCAGCGTCGACGTGCTCGGCCACCTCTTCGAGAAGTCGATCGGCGAGCTGGAGAAGATCCGCAAGGGGGGCCTGTTCGCGCCCGCCGGCCCCGCTCCGCTCGACGCCGACGAGCCTGCCATGCCCAAGTCGCCCGAACGCAAGCGCCTGGGCATCTACTACACGCCGCCGCAGTTCACCAAGTTCATCGTCCGCAAAACCGTCGAGCCGGTCATCGACGAGCGCTTCACGGTCCTGCGTCAAGCCCACGGCCTGGAGGAAGCCGCCCTGAACGCCGAAGCACCTTCCGACGAGCTGCACACCTACTGGCTCGCCGCCCTCGAAGCCTTGAAGCAGGTCAAGGTATGCGACCCGGCCTGCGGCAGCGGCGCCTTCCTCATCCAGGCCTACGACCTGTTCGATGAACGCTACACCGAAGTCGTCCAGAACCTCTGCTTCCACGACGGACCCGAGCACGAGCACCTTGCCGACATGATCCCGGAGATGATCCTCAAGGAGAACCTGTTCGGCGTCGACCTGTCGCTGGAGGGGGTCGAAATCAGCCAGCTCGCGCTGTGGATCCGCTCGGCGCGGCGGGGCAAGAGCCTTGCCGACCTGTCCGCCAACATCCGCCAGGGCAACAGCCTCGTCACGGACCCCGCGGTCGATCCGCACGCCCTCGACTGGCGCGCCGCGTTCCCCGCCGTCTTCGGCCGCGAGGGGCGATCCGGGTTCGACGGCGTCGTCGGCAATCCCCCCTGGGAACGCCTCAAGCTGCAGGAGCGCGAGTTCTTCGCCTACCCCGCCCCGCGCATCGCCGGCGCCGTCAGCGCCGCCAAGCGCCGCGAGCTGATCGCCGGCCTCGAAGCCGCCAACCCCGCGCTGTTCGCCCGCTACGCCAGCGCGGTCGCCTCGGCCGACCGCGTGCTGGCGCACGTCCGCGCTTCGGGCGAGTTCCCCCTCACCGCCAAGGGGGACATCAACACCTACATGCTCTTCGCCGAGCTCGCGCGCAAGCTCGTCGCGCCCGCCGGCCGCGTCGGACTGCTCATCCCCTCCGGCATCGCCACCGACGACACCACCAAGGAGTTCTTCGCCGAGCTGATGAACTCAAAATCGCTTCGACTCCTTTATGATTTTGAAAATCGCCTTCGAGTGTTCCCGGATGTTCACAGCGCGTTCAAGTTCAGCATCCTGCTGTTCGGCGGGGCGGAGGTGCAGACGCCGCAGGCCGACTTCGTCTTCTTCGCGCACCGGATGGAGGATCTGCTGGAGAAGAAGCGACACATCAAGCTGTCGAACGCTGACATCAAGCTGCTGAACCCGAACACGCGGACCTGCCCGATCTTCCGCTCGAAGCACGACGCCGAGCTGACCAAGGCGGTCTACAAGCGCGTGCCGGTGCTGATCGACAAGTCGCGCAGGGAGGGGGGCAATCCCTGGGGGATCCGCTTCGCCACGATGTTCCACCAGACCAACGACGCGGAGCAGTTCCACGACGCGGCGAAGCTGGCGGAGCTGGGCTTCCGCCTGGAGGGCAACCGCTGGACGCTCGGCCCGCGCACCTTCCTGCCGCTCTACGAGGCCAAGATGATCCAGGCCTACGACCACCGCGCCGCCAGCGTGAAGATCGAGGCCGGCAACTGGGTGCGCCAGGGCCAGACCGAGGCGACCACCCTCGTCGAGCACCAGAACCCCGAGTTCGTCGCCCAGCCACGCTGGTGGGTAGACGAAGCCAGCGTGAGCAGCGTGCTCAAGGAAAGCGCCGCGGGCTGGTACATCGGCTTCAAGGACATCACCAGTCCGACGAACGAGCGCACCATGATCGCGGCCGCCATCCCGCATGTCGGTCTGACGAATCATTTCCCGATCCTGCTCAACCAGGCCTCGCCGCGTTTGCAGATGTGCCTGCTGGCCAACCTGAACTCGTTCGCGCTGGACTACGTCACGCGCCAGAAGATCGGCGGCATCACGCTCAACTTCTTCATCGTGCAGCAGCTGCCGATCTTCCCGCCGGACCACTACGCCGAGCGCTGCCCGTGGAGCAAGCGGCAGACGCTGGAGAAGTGGATCTCCGACCGCGTGCTGAAGCTGACCTGCTGCGCCGACGACATGAAGCCGCTCGCGCAGGCCGCCGGCCTCGACTCGCTGGTGCACAAGTGGAAGCCCGCCGAGCGCGTCGAGATGCTGGCCGAGCTGGACGCGGCGTACTTCGTGCTGTACGGCATCGAGCGCGAGGAGGTCGAGCACGTCCTGTCGACGTTCAGCGGCATGAAGGAGCCGCAGGAGCAGGGACTCACGATGTTCCCCGGCCCCGCGACGATCCTGGAAACGTACGACCGCCTCGTGGCCGCGGCGCAGGCCTGATGGTCGCTGCGCCACCTAGCGGTCAATTTCGCCCATCACGATGTCGATGCTGCCGACGATGGCGGGGATGTCGGCGATGAGGCAGCCCGCGCTGATGGCGTTGGTGACGCTGAGGTTCGAGAAGCACGACGAGCGGGCGCGGACGCGCAGCGGCACCTGGGCCTTGGCGGGGCTGCCGACGACGTAGAAGCCCATCTGGCCGCGCGGGCATTCGGTCTCGACGTAGGCTTCGCCGGCGGCGAGGTGCTTGGGGATCTCGACGCGGTGCGAGCCTTGCGCTTTGGCGTACTTCTCGAAGCCCTGGCGGATCAGCTTGATGCTCTCGACCACTTCGAGCATGCGGACGTAGTAGCGGTGCCAGCTGTCGCCGATGGCCGCTTCGGGCGGGGCCTCGGCGAACGGCGGGATGACGGCGTTGAAGTCGTAGGTCTCGTAGCCGCAGTACGGCTCGATCTTGCGGAGGTCCCAGGCGGCGTCGCCGTTGGCGCGGTTGAGCGAGCCGCGCAGCATGGGGCCGGAGCAGCCGTGGGCCAGGGCCATCTCCTTCGTCATCGTGCCGATGTTGGCCGTGCGCGAAACGAAGATGTGGTTGGTGGTGAGGAGCGTGTGGTACTCGGGGATGCGCTTCTCGAAGTAGTCGAGGAATTTCCGGCAGTTGTCGATCCAGCCGTCGGGGAAGTCGTCGTGGACGCCGCCGACGGTGATGTAGCTGTAGGTGAGCCTGGCGCCGCAGACCTCCTCGAAGAGGTCGAGGATCATCTCGCGTTCGCGGAAGGCGTAGAGGAACGGGCTGAACGTGCCGAGGTCGAGGCCGTAGGTCCCCATCGCGACGAGATGGCTTGCGATGCGGTTGAGCTCGCAGATGACGACGCGGATGACCTGGGCCTTCTCGGGGATCTTCATGCCGCACAGCTTCTCGACCGCCATCGAGTAGCCGAGGTTCATGTTCATGGCGGCGAGGTAGTCCATCCGGTC
>JAYSSW010000053.1:0-2410 GCA_043720335.1 Planctomycetia bacterium | reverse complement strand
AGCAGGGCAACGAACAGGAACTGAGCAATGCTCTGGTGGTCGTCCGTGGGCATCGGCAGGACCTCAAGATAGCCGTCGGTGAACTCGACGAGTTGCCGGCAGGTGTCGGTGTGCGAAAGGTAGCTCTCCTCGCTCCACTCCCCCTGTTCGGGGAATGGTTCGAGCAGATGCTCGCGCAGCTCCTGCGGGCTGGTCATGGTCGAATGGGGCATGGCGCGGTCTCGTCGGCACGGGGAAGGTTCTCCTTCCCAGGTTATACCTGAAACGGACGGAAGGGAGGCTTCCCAACGGCGGTCAACACGAACCCGGAGCGCAAGCGATGGGACACCTTGACGACACGCGGAGTGAAAAATCTCTCTCCGCCTGCATGGTTCGCTGCGATCCCATCGCTTGCGCTCCGGGTTCGTGTGGTCTGCATATTCTCGTCCCTGACCGCTCAAAGCTTATTCGTTCCGCCACGCCGATGCAACCGCCTGCCGTGACGCCGCGCCGCTTGTATACTTGGCATGGAACTTTTCGACACAACGAACCTCGAAACGTGCGAACCACCATGCGCGAACTTTTCGACCAGATCCAGGACGCGAAGACCTTCCTCGAATCCCGCTGGACGGCCACGCCGAGGGTCGGCATCATCCTGGGGACCGGACTCGGCGGGCTGGCTGAGGAGATCACCGACCGCGTCGAGATCCCGTACGGCGAGATTCCGCACTTCCCTATTTCCACAGTGCATTCGCACAAAGGACAGCTCGTGTGCGGCACGCTGGGCGGCAAGCCGGTGATGGCGATGGAGGGCCGCTTCCACTACTACGAAGGCTACACCCTCCAGCAGATCACCTTCCCCGTCCGCGTCATGAAGGCGCTCGGCTGCGACACGCTGATCGTCAGCAACGCCTGCGGCGGCATGAATCCCCAGTGGGCCAAGGGGGACATCATGCTCATCGAGGACCACATCAACCTGCTGCCCGACAACCCACTGATCGGCAGGAACGACGACCGCCTCGGCGTCCGCTTCCCCGACATGAGCCAGCCCTACGACAGGAAGCTGCTGTCTCTGGCGCAGCGGATCGCGCTCGAGGAGAAGATCGTCTGCCAGAAGGGAGTGTTCGTCGCCGTCACCGGCCCGAACCTGGAGACGCGGGCCGAGTACCGCTTCCTGAAGATGATCGGCGCCGACGTGGTTGGCATGTCGACGGTGCCGGAGGTGATCGTCGGCGTGCACAGCGGGATGAAGATCCTCGGCCTGTCGGTCATCACCGACGTGTGCCTGCCCGACGCGCTGGAGCCGGTCAGCTTGGCCGAGGTGATCGCGGTCGCCAGCACGGCGGAGAAGAAGCTGCGCACGCTGGTGCGGCGCGTCGTCGCGGAACTTTGAGGCCCAACGATGATCTCGCTGCATGAACGCCGCCGCGACCTAGCCGCCCTCGCCTTCGCGATGTTCTTCCCGGTCGTGATCGCCTACTACTACTTCGTCGTGATCGCCCCCGGCGACGGCCCCGTCGAAGGGCTGCTGCCGAAGATCTTCGCGGCGGGCAAGTTCGTGCAGTTCACGTTCCCCGCGTTCTACGTCTGGTGGTTCTACCGCGACCGCCTCGAGCCGGCATGGCCCACGAAACTCGGCCTGGAATGGGGCGCCGGCTTCGGGCTGCTCGTCGCGCTCGGCATGTTCGCGATCTACTTCGGCTGGCTGAAGCACAGCGGCCTGATCGACGAGACGCCAACGAAAATCTTTCGCAAGCTCGAAGACTTCCACTGCGCCACGCCGGTGACGTTCCTCCTGCTCGGCGCGTTCATCTCGGTCGTGCATTCGCTGTTCGAGGAGTACTACTGGCGCTGGTTCGTGTTCGGCTGGATGAGACGCCATCTGCCCCTCGCCGCCGCGATCGTGCTGTCGTCGCTCGGCTTCACGCTGCACCACATCGTCATCCTGGGTGTCTACTTCCCCGGCGCCTTCTGGACGCTGGCGCTGCCGTTCTCGCTGTGCGTCGGCGTCGGCGGGGCGGTATGGGCGTGGATCTACGACCGCAGCGGCTCGCTGTACGCCCCGTGGGTGAGCCACGTCATCATCGACGCCGCGATCATGTTGGTCGGCTACGACCTGGTGTCGCCGTTCTGGGCGTAACGAAGCGCGAGAAGCATCCACCTGAGCCCGAAGCGCGAGCGAGGCCGCCCCGCGCGACGGTCGCAAGAGAGGCGTTTCCCGTTCGACGATGCGCAGCGAGTCGCGGCTCTCGCTGCGCGAGTCGCCGTTCCCCTGGCGCCACACCGTCGCGCGGCTTTCCTCGCTCGCGCTTCGGGCTCAGGGCTGAGAAGCGCGAAGCGAACCTTGGACGCCGCTGGCGGCGGGACCACGGGAAGCAACGATCAGGAAGAAGGCAGTTCCTTGAAAGTCGCCGGACGTCTGAGCCCGAAG
>JAYSSW010000052.1:0-2412 GCA_043720335.1 Planctomycetia bacterium | reverse complement strand
CCCGCTTCACGTCGCAACCACGGGTTACGCTGCGCTCCACCCGTGGCTACATTCCGTTGCCCCTCCGGGGCAAAAAACGCCGTCATGGCGACTCGGTGAATTCTCCGGTTCGCGCTTCCTACACAACCACGAATCCGCTCGCTCTGTCTTCTTCTCTGTGTTCTCTGTGTCATCTGTGGCGAACGCTTTTTCTACTTGCTGAAGCTATTTCATGATCTGGTGGATCGGGTCGGCGCCTTCGACGCCGACCAGCTTCTGGTCGAGGCCGTTGTAGAAGAACGACAGGCGGTTCGGGTCGATGCCCATCAGGTGGAGCATGGTGGCGTGCAGGTTCTTGACGTGGAAGCGGTCCTCGACGGCCGACGCGCCGAGCTCGTCGGTCTGGCCGACGCTGACGCCCCCCTTGATGCCGCCGCCCGCCGCCCACATGGTGAAGCCGTAGGCGTTGTGGTCGCGGCCGGTCCCCATCGCGTACTCGGCGGTCGGCTGCCGGCCGAACTCGCCCCCCCACACGACCAGCGTTTCATCGAGCAGCCCGCGCCGCTTCAGGTCGGCGAGCAACGCCGCGATCGGCTTGTCGGTGCGGCCGGCGTGGCGCGTGTGGTTCAGCACGAGGTCGCCGTGCGCGTCCCAGTTGTCGTCGTTGTGGCTGCCGCCGGAGTAGATCTGGATGAAGCGCACGCCGCGCTCGACGAGCCGACGCGCGAGCAGGCACTTGCGGCCGAAGTCAACGGTCTGCCCCGTGTTGGCGCCGTACAACTCCTTGGTCGCTTCGCTTTCCTGGTTGAGATCGACCGCTTCGGTGGCGTGCGTCTGCATGCGGTACGCCAGCTCGTAGCTGGAGATGCGGGCCGACAGGTTCGTGTTGTCAGCGCGGGGCTGCAGGTGCTGCTGGTTGTACTCCTGCAGCGTGTCGAGAATGCGCCGCTGGGTCGCGTCGGTCATGCCGACGGGACGGTTGAGGTCGAGGATCGGCTGGCCCGTGGAGCGGAGGAGCGTCCCCTGGTAGGTGGCGGGCATGTAGCCGCTCGACCAGTTCTTGGCGCCGGAGATCGGCCCGCCGGTCGGGTCGAGCATGACGCAGAAGCCGGGGAGGTTGTGGTTCTCGCTGCCAAGGCCGTAGTTGACCCACGAGCCGACGCAGGGGCTGCCCGTCAGGATCTTGCCGGTGTTCATCTGGAGCATCGCGGAGCCGTGGATCGGCGAGTCGGCGGTCATCGAGTGGATGAAGGCGATGTCGTCGGCGTGGCGGGCGAGGTTGGGGAACAGGTCGCTGATGCGCTTGCCGCACTGGCCGTACTGGCGGAAGTTCCACTTCGGCCCGACGACGCGCCCCTGGTTGCGGTGCCCGCCGCGCCCGAAGGTGCGGACGGGGATGGTGCGCCCGTCGAGGCGGTACAGCTCCGGCTTGTAGTCGAACGTGTCGACCTGGCTCGGCCCGCCGTACATGAAGAGGAAGATGACGCTCTTGGCGCGCGGCGCGAAGTGCGGCGGCCGCGCCGCCAGCGGGTTGGCGGCGGGACGCGGCGCGTCCTGCGCGCGGGCAGTGTTGCCATTGCCGAAGAAGCCGTCCTGCGACAGCAGCCCCGCGAGCGCGACGCCGGTGAAGCCCGCGCCGGCTTCCCACAGGAACTCGCGCCGTGTCCGGCCGCAGAAACCGCCCGTTGATTCCGCCATGTCCGATACCTCGTTCTAGGACGCCAACGGCGAAGTCGGCAAAAGTCCGATTGCCAGCAACAGTACTTTTTGTTCCAGCTCGAAAACCGCGTAGCGCACGATCAAGTCGAAGTGAATTCCGTGGTACACCGTGCTGCCTTTTTTCTTCAGCCGGTATTCCGGATCGCCCCACTCCGATGGCTTCGTCTGAAGTCTCGCGAAGATGGTTTTCATCGCTTCCGCGAATTCGGTCGCAAGCCCCAATTCGACGGCGTTCCTGCCCATTTCCTGAACTTGTCGCGTCACTTCAAGCAGCCGTCCCACTTCGTAGGCCGGAAGGTCATTTTGCGCCATGGACGACCCCCGCTCGCTCCAGCTCCGCGATAAGCTCGGAAAGAGGCGGCTCGTTGCCGAATTCGCGCAGCATCTTCTCCTTGTCGATTTCAATGTCCCCGAACATCAAGCTGCCAAGGTTCGATTTCAAGTAGCTGATTTCACGCCGCAGTTCCGCGATTGTCAACTGCTGCTGATCGCGTTCTTCGAGCAGGGTCGTGCAGAGCAAGCGAAGGTCCGGTTGCGTGTCGCCGGAGCGAGGCGGCAGGTCCGTCTTGCCGTAACCTAGCGTTCGCAGGACGCTGAGGACTTCGCTCCACGTTGGAAAAGGGCGACGATTGGTTCGTTTGTAATCGTCCATGGCTCTCAGGAATTCGATCTCATCTTCGCTGCTGGTGTCGGACCATTCCGTTTGGATCGTCG
>JAYSSW010000051.1:0-10908 GCA_043720335.1 Planctomycetia bacterium | reverse complement strand
GCCGAAGGCGAGACGAATCGCCCGCCCGCGGCTCGCCTTCGGCATCGCCTGAACCCGGCCCCTCACGGGGCTCGGCTCGCCGTAAATACAATCCCAGGGACAAGCGCTGCTTGTCCCTTTTTCTTTCCCGTGGAGGATCGGCGCGTGGCGGGGCCTTGGATCGACACGCACGCCCATCTGGACGAGGAGCGCTTCCGCGCCGACCTGCCGGACGTGCTGGAGCGGGCGAAGCGCGCGGGGCTGACGCGCGTGCTGGCCGTGGCGACGACCGCCCCCTCCAGCCACGCCTGCGTCCAGCTCGCCGAAGGCAACGCGATGCTGCGGCCCAGCGTCGGCCTGCACCCCAACCACGTCGCCGAGTCGGACGCAGGCGCCTGGGACGAGATCCTCGCGCTGGCGAAGCATCCCTGCGTTGTCGCCCTTGGCGAGACCGGCCTCGACCGGCACTGGAACTACACGCCGTTCCCGCAGCAGGAGGAGTTCTTCGCCCGGCACCTCGCCCTGTCGCGCGAGTTGAAGCTGCCGGTCATCATCCACTGCCGCGAGGCCGACGCCGACGTGGCGCGGATGCTGCGCGACGACTTCGACCGGCACGGCCCGATCCGCGCGGTGCTGCATTCGTTCAGCGGCGACGCCGCCTTCGCGCAGGAGTGCTTGCAGATGGGCCTGTACATCTCGTTCGCTGGCATGCTGACCTACAAGAACGCCACGGCACTTCGCGAGGTCGCTGCGACGATCCCGCTGGACCGGCTGCTGGTCGAGACCGACGCGCCGTACCTTTCCCCCGTGCCGATGCGCGGCCAGCGCAACGAGCCGGCCCATGTCGTCCACACCGCGGCCTGCCTGGCCCAGTGCGTCGGCGTCGCGCCCGGCGTGCTCGCGGAGCAGACCACGCGGAACGCCCACGCCCTGTTCAACCTCGACTGACTCAACCTCGATTGACCGACGATTCCATTTCCGGGAGCAAAGCCGATGACCTTCGCCGACCTGATCGAAACGCTCGATTTCAACCGCGCCCGCACCGTGGGCTTCCTCGACACGCTCGCCAAGCACGACAACGTGCAGGAAATCCTCGCCTGGCGTCCCGGTCCCGGCCGGGCGCACATCGCCTGGCAGCTGATGCACCTGGGCGCCACCGACGACCGCCACGTCCACGTCCGCATGAAGGAAGGCGGCGCGCCGATGAACGCCGACTATGTGGCGCGCTACGCTGGTGGCAGCACGCCGGACGACACGATCCCGACCATCGACGAGATCCGCCGCTACCTGGCCGAGCAGCGGGCCGATCTGCACGCGCACCTGAAGACGGTCAGCGACAGCGTCCTCGACACGAAGCCGCACGCCCAGGCGACCTGGACCTACCGCGAGTGGCTGAAGATCCTGACCTGGCACGAAGCCCACCACCAGGGCCAGGCGCATCTGACGTTGAATCTGTTCAAAGCGGCACACTGACCCTCTTGGAAATCCCAAAAAACAAGCAGCAAATCCCAGGCAAAACCCAAACCCAAAACTCAAAGGCTCAAAACGAAGTGCCGATGCGCTTGTTCTTGGGTTTTGGATTTTTGATTTCGGATTTGTTTGGGATTTGCTGCTTGGTTTTTGGGATTTCCCGTGGCGGTTTCAGATCATCACGTTCCCCGACGCGACGCCGCGTTCGCGCTGCAGGTCGAAGTCGCCGGCGCTGCCTCGGCCCAGGAAGTTGTTGGTCACCATCACCTGCCGGCACTGGCCGTCCACCGCCAGCGCGGCCACATAGTCGCGGTCGTCAAGGCGGCCTCGGATCGTCGAGTCGGCGACGCGCACCGTCGTGCAGTTCTCCAGCGCGATGCCGCGAGCGCGCGCGTTGATGATCTGCAAGCCGACCAGGTTCACGTTCTGGCAGCCGCGCATCACGATGCTCGCGTTGACCGGGTCGTTGGCGGGGCGCGTGTGCTGGACCATCAGGCCGGTCATCGACACGTTGCGGCAGTTGCGCAGCACGAGCTGGTCGGTCGAGTTGCCCCGGTACTCGGGGTTGTGGTCGATGGTGTTGGCGCCGACGACGAGGTGTTCGACGTCCTCGGCCCAGAGGGCGTGGCGGTAGCCGCTGTAGATGCTGTTGCCGGAAAGGACGACCGCGCGGCAGGCGTGCAGGTCGAGGGCCCTGGCCTGGCTGCCGATCAGGTTGCCGGTGATGGCGAACAGGCCGACCGCGTTGGGATGGTCCCTGGCGCCAAGGAAGCGGACGTTCGCGCCGCCTGGGCTTTCGCTGGCCTGGATCGTGTTGCCGACCAGCGTCCCTTCGCGCAGCGTGCCCTCGCGGCAGTCGAAGAAGACGTCGGCGCAGTTCTCGCGCTGGGCGTCGAAGTTGTACTCGATGTCGTTGGAGCAGATCTGGATGTTGCGGATCTCGCCGCCGACGACCTTGATGCCGGCTTCCTTGCAGTAGCTGATGTGGTTGCCGTGGATGTTGATCTGGTGCAGGTTGACGTGGTCGAGGAAGACGCCGATTCCGCTGTTGTCGTAGATGTGGCAGTCGCTGATGAGGACGTTGCGGTCGCGGACGGCGAGGTGGATGCCGTGCCGGCAGCGGCGGATGAGAAGGTTCTGCAAGGTGGGCTGCATGGCGCCCTCGACGCGGATCCCGTCGGCCTGCGGGTGTTGGCCGACGATCTCCAGCCCGCGCACGACCGGCATGCGCTCGCGCAGCCAAACGCCGGCGTCGAAATGGGCCGGCAGGGCGGTGCGGGCGTGGGTGCCGATCAGGTGCAGCGCGGGGCCGGCGCCGGCCATGAGGATCCTGGCGGCGCCTTCGGTCCCTTCGATGCTGAGCCGGCCGTGCTGGTTCAGCGGGATCGTCAGCGTGCGCGAGACGAGGTAGTCGCCGCGCGGGAAGCGGAGGACGCCGTCGCCCCTTTCGATGGCGTGCCGGATGGCCTGGGTGTCGTCGTTGCGGCCGTCGCCGCGCGCCCCGAAGTCGCGAACGTTGGACATGGCGGGTTCCTGTGGAGGTGCGGAGAGGAAAAATCGGCCCGCGTCCGCGTCATTTCGCGTCCTGCACGCAGCGGAAGCCGGCGTGGTTCTGGGCGCTGTTCGGCTCGCCTTTGCCTCGCGAGGCGACGATGTAGCGGCGACAGTAGTTCTCGGCGCAGAGGAACGACCCGCCACGCTGCACGCGTTTGACGACGCCCGGCTCGTTCTCGTCGATGCCGAAGAGGGGGCCTTGCGGGTTGTCCTTGGCACTGAGGGCGTAGAAGCTGGCTTCGTAGTAGTCCTCGCACCACTCCCAGACGTTGCCGGTCATGTCGAAGAGGCCATAGCCGTTGGCGGGGTAGGCGCCGCCGGGTGCGATGCCCTTGTGGCCGTCCTCGCCGGTGTCGTCGTGCGGGAAGTCGCCCTGCCAGACGTTGGTCATCCATCTGCCTCCGGGCTTCAGCTCGTCGCCCCAGGCGTACTTCTTGCGGTCGAGGCCGCCGCGCGCGGCGAACTCCCACTCGGCCTCGGTCGGCAGCCGTTTCCTGGCCCACTTGCAGTAGGCCTTGGCGTCCTCGTAGCAGACGTGGACGACGGGGTAGTTGTCCCTGCCTTTGATTTCGCTGCCGGGGCCGTCGGGATGCTTCCAGCTGGTGCCGTAGCAGAGGTCCCACCAGCCGGTGTGGGTGCGCAGGTTGATCTGGTCCTTGGGGCCGGGCTTCTTGAAGACGATGGAGAACGGCTTCAGCTTGTCGGCTTGCACGTCGGGGAACTCGCGCGCGTCGGGCACGCGCTCCGCCACGGTCACATAACGGGTCGCGTCGACGAATTTGGCGAACTGCTCGTTGGTGAGTTCGGCCTTGTCCATCCAGAAGCCTTTGACGGCGACGAGGTGGACCGGGCCGGCGTCGGGAAATTCTTCGTCGTCGTCCTCGGTTCCCATGAAGAACTCGCCGCCGGGCACCCAGACCATGCCATCGGGCGCGGGGCCAGGGGGCCGGTTCGGATTCAGCTTCGGCGCGGGGAGGTCCTTCGTCGAAGCGGCGGGGTCGCGGCGTTTCTTGCCAGAGCCCCAGAGGCTGCTGCCGAACTCGGTGGCGAGGACGTAGCCCACCCCAGCGACGGCCAGTACGGCGACCACAGCCAGCAGCGCGAGGATGGGGACCGACATGCGCGGCTTGTCGACCGCCATCTGGCGCGGCGGTTTCGGCTTGGACGCTTTCGATTTCATTCATCACCGTCGAAGAGGATGCCGTTCATGGGCCTGGTTCAGCAGCGGCGCGTTCGCGCAGGATCGTGCGGACTTCCATCAGGATCAAGCCGAGCTTGTTGAGGCCAGTGCCGTCGGCGCCGCAGCCCCAGTAGAAATCGCCCGGCGCGTTCTCGACCAGTTCCTGGTCGCCGGTGCCGAGCAGCAGGTCGCGGATCTCCTGGTGCGTCTCGAATTTTCGCCGCACCGCTCGGCGCATCACGTCGTCCTTGACCGATTCCCAGTCGGCTCGCAGCGGCGCCTTCCGGTCGCGTCCCCGTTGTGCGGCTTCCTTCGGCGTCTTCGCCTTGGCGACGTGCAGTTCGTGCTCGGTGCCGGCGAATTTCTGGGCCTGGAAGCAGTGCTCGGCGGTGGGCCAGAACTTGCCGTCCAGCTCGAACCCGTGCCGCGAGAAGTTCGAGAAGCAGCCGTGCTCGTCGGTCGTCGTGTAGAAGTAGATGGTCATCGGAAATTCGTCCCAAGGCAAGCTGCGAATTCCACGGACGCCAACGCATGAACGGATTGTAGCTGACGAGGCCGGGAATGAAACCGTCCCAGACTTCACTAACCCTGAGCGCAAGCGAGGGGATCGCAACAAACCATGCTGGCGGAAAAGGATTGTTCATTCTGCGTGTCGTCAAGGTATCCCCTCGCTTGCGCTCAGGGTTAGTATTGTTCGTCGATGCTTCATACCCGACCTCGCGTGAAGTGCAAGCACCATCGCCCGGTCACGCCATGCCGCCGAAGCGTGCGACCAGCCATTCGATGAGCCTGGTCTCGGCCCAGCGGATGCCGCCGAGGCCGTCGCGGCCGACGAAGCCGAGGTGGCCGCCGTGCGGGACGATGTGGACCGACAGGTTGGGCATGGCGGCGACGCGCTCGAACGGCTCGACGGCGACGAACGGGTCGTCGCGCGCGGTCATGAGGAAGGCGGGCACGCGGATCGCCGGCACGAACGCCGACGCCGAGGCCGTGCGGTAGTAGGTCTTGGCGTCCGGGTAGCCCCAGCGCGCGGCGGTGTACAGCTCGTCGAACTGCCAGAGCGTCAGCCTGCGCGGGAAGACGATGGGGGGCAGGTCGGGAAAGCAGTGCTGGTGCTCGCGCACTTGGCGCGTCAGGTGGCGCACGTAGAACGCGTCGTACCAGGGGTGGCGCGTCATCATCTCGGAGCAGCGCACCAGGTCGATGGGGGGCGCCAGCGCGGCGACGGCGCGCAGGTTCGGCAGCGGGTCGGCGGCCTCCTCGCCGGCGAACTTCAGCGCGATGTTCCCCCCCAGCGAGAAGCCGGCGACCGCGAGCGGCGACGTGGGATGCTCGATCTGGAGCTGCACCGCGACCGCGCGCAGGTCCTCGGAGTTGGCGGCGTTGTAGAACTTGCGCGAGTGCCGCAGCGAGAAGCCCGCCCCGCGCAGGTCGAGGCGGACGACGCCGACGCCGCGCCGGTACAGCGCGCCGCCGACGCGCTGCACGTAGCTCGACTGATGCGAGCCGCCCAGGCCGTGGACGAGGACCGCGAGCGGATCGCCGGACCTCCAACATTTGGGATGCGACTCGTGCAGCGCGACATGGTCGCCGTCCTCCATTCGCAACAAGCGTGGCGTCGTGGGGTAGGGCGCGCCGACGCCGGACAAGAAGCTGCCCAGCACGGTTTGCACATGCGGGTTGGTCAGGAACGGGAATGGATTGAACGGCTTCAACAGCATCAGTTCCCAGGAGTCTCGTCGTCAAGGCGTTGGAAGCGCGGCGTGTCCGCGCCTTCGTGCGTCACCCGCTGCGTGAACATCGCGAGGGGCCGGACCCACCAGCCGCCGTCGCCCTTCAAGGGACGGTAGACGACGTGCCATTCCTCGGTCTCGCTGTGGCGCGCGACCCCTAGAACTTCATACAGGCCCCCCTTGAAATGGCGATAGCGGCCCGGCGGAAGCGTTGGGGGTTCGGTCACGGCGGGTGCTCCTTCCAACCTTCGATGAGGGAACCAAGGCGAGCGATTTGTGTGAAATTCCCGTTTACGTTTCGCGCTCGCATGGCTTGGCGGGGCATGAATTGCACGATCCCAGGAGCGAAGCGGGCGGGATTCTGCGCGCCGCCTCGTTCCTGCGTGCGCGAAACGGTAAACCAACTATCCCCCCTGCGACGCCGCTGCGCCGAGCAGCGGGATCACCTTGGGACGCGGGACGACGACGCCGACGACGCTGCCGTGGCGCTCCTGCAATTGGGCGAAGGTGAAGCGCAGGTAGGCGAGCAGCTTGGGGTCGGGCCGGGTATGCAGGTAGGCGCGGGCGAGGCCCGCCATGCGCCGGTCGTAGCCCGCTTTGCTGTGGGTGTGCAGCTGGCAGCGGCCCGGGTGCCGCCGCAGGTCGCCGTCGCAGTCGGGGCCGATGTGGTACATCTCGTGGAAGATCGTGACGAGCTTGTCGTCGAACTCCTGGTCGAGGAAGCGGGGCAGGCAGAACGTCATCAGGTAGAGGAATTCGCGGTCGTCGTGGAAGTAGCGCTGCACCTGGTAGGAGACGCCGCGCCGCTGCCTGGTCAAGGCGCCGTGCCGGAAGCGGAGCGGCGTGACGCGGGCCTGCAGGCCGTGGGCCTGGCCGCTGCGGGCCTGGAGCACGCCGACGAGGACGCGCGACACGTCGATGCGCGCCAGCTCCGGGCAGCGCAGGACGATGTCGCGCATCAGGCGCTGGGTGTGCTCGCCGAAGTCGAAGGGCTGGTTCCAGGCGCCGGTGTCGAGCCAAAGCTGCCCGCCGGTCCAGACCGGGGTGCGTGGCTGCCTGGCGGGCTGGCGCAGGGCGCGCAGGGGAAGCGGGCCGTTCCAGCGGTAGTGCAGCGGCAAGGGGGGCGCTTGCGGTCGGCGGACGGTCGACAACCCCGGACTCCTTCGTCGTGGTCAGCCCGCTCCCAGGCGGACGACTTTAGTTTGCTTGGCGGATTCGGCGAATTCCACTCAATTTCGGGGCGGAACGGTCCGATAAGTCAAAAGAACACCGTTGGACCGAACTTAACGCTTCCAGAGCGAGAAGGCCACGAAGCCACGCTCCTTGCAATGATCTGGGAAGGATGGCGAAAGTCATGAAGACGAAACGCCGGGGCATTGGGATGCTGGCTGCTTGCGTCGGGCTGTCCCTGCTGGCGGGGTGCCAGACGTGGGTGCCGGAGGCGGCTTTGACCCTGCCTTCGCCGCACTACCTGCGCCATCCGCCGCAGTACATTCCGCCGTCGCCCGCCTTCCCGCTGCAGCGCGAGCTGACCAGCCTGGAGGAAGCGGCCCAGCAAGCCTACAAGACCCCTGCCCCGCTGGCTCCCGTCGTCCCGCGCTGACGCCGATTTTTCGCCCGCATGACCCGGCGCCACCGTCGGCATGCGCAGCGTCCGAACACGTCGAATTGCACGCGCCTTCACGCACTTTGACGGTCCCGCCAGCCGTCAAGGTGTTTTTTGCGTTAAAGCGACATTTCCGGTTGAATGACCGTTGCAAGCCTATCCGACGTGATTACAATAAGCCCAGTTTAACGGATTGCCACCGTTGCCGCTTCCCCTGAACCGTCGCTTGCGGCTATGATTCATGGGTGAGCCAGCACGCCCCAACGTGTTCGCTTGTCCTGTTCAACCCCATGCGTCGCCCACCCTCTCTCCTCGGGGGAAATGCAAACCTGGCTCGATTTCCCGGCCCAGCCGGGTAATCGTGGCGTAGGCTTGGAGAAGCAGGATCGGGTGGTCCTGGCAAAACCATCCACTCACGGTTGTTCCTATCCGCTGGGTGAGAGGTCGTTATGAAGCTGAGTCTGATGGTGTTGACCGCCGGCAAGGCGGAGGGGCAGACCATTTCGGTCACGCTGGCCCAGTTCATCATTGGCCGCGATCCCGAATGCAACCTGCGCCCCGCCAGCGCCATGATCAGCAAGCGCCACTGCGCGATCCTGGTCCGGGGCGGGCAGGTGTTCCTCCGCGATTTCGACAGCACGAACGGGACGTTCGTCAACGAGGAGCCAGTCAAGGGCGAAGTGCCGATCAAGAACGACGATGTTCTGAAGGTCGGCCCGTTGAGCTTCAAGGTGGTGGTCGTGGGGCAGCCCGCCCCCGTCAAGCCGACCCCGCCGCCTCCCCCCGCGCGGCCCAAGATGGCCGAGTCGGCCGCGCCCGACGACGAGTCGGCCGCCGCGCTGCTGCTGTCGATCGAGGACGGCGAAGTGAGCTTCTCGGACGCCGCCGCCAACGACGAATCGGTCCCCGGCGGCAGCACGATCATGGACATCCCGTCCTTCCTCAGCCCGGCCGAGGAGCAGAAAGCCTCCGCGGAAGCCAAGAAGGAAGCCGACCGGGTCGCCGCCCAGAAGAAGATCGGCAGCGCCCAGTCCGCCGCCCAGTCGATCCTCGACAAGTACCGCAAGGGCGGCCAGCGCAAGTAGCGATCCGTTGACCTTCCGAATCACCAGCCCCAGGAATCCCCTGGGGCTTGCTTGTTTGGGAGGTGCATTTTGCACCAACGGTGCTTCATAACAAAGCCCAGGGTCGCGCAGCGCACCCTGGGAAACGGTTGCACCATGAGCCTCTGCCCCAACGGGGCTGCATCATGCCGCTTGAAGCATACGATGCAACGCCGTTGGCGTAGCATTTCTTGGGGGCGTCGCGGTTCCCAGGGTGCGCTTCGCGACCCTGGGCTTTGTTATGCAACACCTTCGGTGTAAAACCGGATGTTTTCGCCGGATCCGAACTCGCTCTGCACCCCTTGCTCGACCGGGTAGAATCGCCATCGCTACCACGAATCCCGCGAAATCGAACGACGTGAACACCTTCCCCGCCGCGACCCGCACCGCCGTCCGCCGCAACCTTCTCCGCTGGTTCGAGACCGCCGCGCGCGACCTGCCCTGGCGGCACAGCCGCGATCCGTACCGCGTCTGGATCAGCGAAGTGATGCTCCAGCAAACGCAAGTGGCTACGGTGGTGCCGTACTTCGAGCGGTTCCTGAAACGCTTCCCGACACTTGCATCACTCGCCGACGCGGAAGAACAAGAGGTGCTGCAACTGTGGGAAGGGCTGGGCTACTACCGCCGAGCGCGCGACATGCACCGCGCCGCCCGGTTGATGCGCGACGAGCACGCCAGCCGCTTCCCCAACAATCCCGCAGTGCTGCGCGAGCTGCCGGGCTTCGGGCGTTACACGGTCAACGCGGTGCTGTCGCAGGCGTTCGACCAGAAGCTGCCCATCCTCGAAGCGAACAGCGTCCGTGTGCTGTGCCGACTGCTCGCGCTGCGCACTTCGCCGCAGGAGTCGGCGGTGCAGAAGCTGCTGTGGCAGGCGTCCGAGAATCTGTTGCCCGCCAAGCACGTCGGCCAGTTCAACCAGGCGCTCATGGAGATCGGCGCCCTCGTCTGCACGCCGACTTCGCCGAACTGCCCCGCTTGCCCGCTCGCCAAGCAGTGCGAGACGAATCGGCTCGGCCTGCAAGCATCGATCCCGCCGCCGAAGAAGCAGCCGGTCATCGTGAGCGTCGAGGAAGTCGCGCTGGTGCTGCGCCGCGACAAGCGATTATTGGTTGTGCAGCGTCCCGCGACAGGGAGATGGGCGAACCTGTGGGAATTCCCGCACCTCGAAATGGACCTGCTCGAAACGCACGCCGTCGCCGCCGGGCGGTTGATGGAACGCCTCGGTATCGTGGCGACAATCGAGCGGGAAGTCGCGGTGATCCGTCACGCCGTGACGCGCTTCCGCATCACCATGACGTGCCTGGAAGCGGCGGTCACCGCCGGCGACTTCGTGGCTGGACTCTACCCGCGCGGCGAATGGCTGACCGCGCCGCAGCTGGCGGAGCGTCCCTTCAGCGTGCCGCAGCGCAAACTGGCGCGGCACTTCACGCCGCGTCCGTTACAATGACGGAAACTGGCCGTGACTTTCTTTTTCGAGGTCGCTATGCTCCCGCCGCCGAAAGACGATCCAACGCCCCCACGGAAGGGAAGCCGACGCATGAGACCGCTGGTGTGCATGGCCCACGTGCTGTTCGGGCTCGCCTTCACCATGCAGGGCTGCGGCCGCGACCAGCCCGCCGCGCCGCCTCCCGCCAAGTCGGCGTCCCTGGATCCCCGCGTCGGCAAGCTCGCCCCCGAGATCGAAGGCGAAGACGTCGACGGCGTCCCCTTCAAGCTCAGCGACTACCGCGGCAAGGTCGTCCTCCTCGACTTCTGGGGACATTGGTGACCGCCTTGCCGTGCTCTCTACGGCTACGAGCGGTCGCTCGTGAAGAAGATGGAAGGCCGCCCCTTCGTCCTGCTCGGCGTCAACACCGACAGTGACCGCGCCCGCCTGAAGGAAGTCGTCAAGGAACTCGACCTGAGCTGGCGCTCGTGGTGGACCGGCAGCCAGAACAACCCCATCGCCCGGCAGTGGGGAATCAAAGGCTACCCCAGCATGTTCCTCATCGACGCCGAAGGCGTCCTCCGCTACAGCGACGACGAACTCGAACCCGGCGCCACGCTGGAAGGCGCGATCAACACCCTGGTCGCCGAAGCGCAGAAGAGCCGCAAAAGCTAGCATTCTGAGCCTGAAGCGCCAGCGAGGCCGCCCCGCGCGGTTGCGAAAAGCACGCCACGTTTAGCCGCGACGCGCAGCGGAGCGCGGGAACCGCGCGGGGATTGGGCGTTGGCGTCGCGTGGAACGTGGGCGCCACGCGACGCCAACCATTGGAACCAACGCGCGGTGCCCGCGCTCCGCTG
>JAYSSW010000050.1:0-5171 GCA_043720335.1 Planctomycetia bacterium | reverse complement strand
GGACGAGGACCCGACGCTTCGGCTTCCTCAAGCGAATCGCAAAGGATCGATGAATTCCTAAACGGCAGGAAGTCGGCGAGCCACTTCCTGCCAAATTTCCGAAACGCCCAGACGATTCGCCCATTCCAGGATGTACGCGCGGTCGATGCGGTCGTCGCTGATTTTCATCACGCCAACGATGTCACGGAGATGTTTCTCCGACCCGCCTTCCTGGTAGTACACGAGCTTCTTAAGGATCACGTCCTCGCGTGAGGCGAACCATGCGGAAGAATCGCCGCTGTCAGGCACGCGGACGCATCGGCTCATCCGCGAACGCTCGAATTCGTTGTTGGAGGGAATGAAGACATCGATCTTCAGGCCCGAATCCAGATGCAGGATGTTGAACTGGAATTGCTGGCGAATGGCATCGACTACCGATTCGCGCGACAAGTAGTATCCCGGTGCCGGGAATGCCTTGCAAAACGCGTCAGCCTGTGCCATTTTCAAATCGACAACGACATCCAGGTCGTTGGTGAAGCGAGGCTCCCCGTACGCGATGGTCGCCATCGATCCCGTAACGAAGTAGGGGACGCCGAGGCGGTCCAGCACGCCAGCGAAGTAGTGGAGAAGATCAGACGGCTCCATGGGACAACCTCTTCGCGACCTCCCTGCGGACCTGCGGCTCAGTCCAGCCCGGATGCTCCTGGGCGACGATCCGCGTGATCATGCGGCTCGCGAAAACCCACATGCGGTTCGCGATGGCCAGCCGTTCGGCTTCCGTCTTGCCGCGCAGCATCTTCGCCGTGTCGTCGTCGACCATTTCAATCACGATGGGGCGATGCTTCATGGATGCTCCGGTCGATCGACATCAGGCTTGGTCTTTGATTTCATGGAAGGATTCGCTTTCGTATCGCAGGACGGTTGGCGGGCCATTTCGCGACGGGTTCCAGCCTGACCGCAGCGCGAAACGGATCGCTGACTGGACGAAGCGAGGCGTTGCAACGTCGATTTCACTCTGCAACGGGAGTTCGGATTTGCCGAATTTGCCCGTTTCGATGCTGATGCGGTACCAGTGATCGACGTGCTTGGCCTTCACCAGCAGAATCGCTCCGCGCCCCGAGTTGTGCTGGCAAGTGATCTTCAAATCGCCAGCGCTTCCTTTCAGGTTAGCGCACCAATGATACGCGACGCCATCTACGACGATGGATCGCGCTTTCTTCTTTGGCATCGCCATCGGCGCACGTCACCAGTTCCTGTTGTGACATAGAGCGAGCCGCTTGAGCCAGAGGGCGTGGAACTCGTCTTCGCTGAGATCGGGGTGGCGCTTGCGCAGGCCGGCGGTGAAGAGCTTCTTGACGAAGGCGGACATCTCGAACGCTTTGCGCAGCCGCTGCTCCGGCGTCATCGCGCGGAGCATTTCGATGTGGCGCTGGTGGTTCGGCCGGGGCTTCGGGTCCATCGGGGTTCTCCTCGCTTCGCCGCTATTTTAGCAGAAAAGTCGCGTCACTCGGCGAGCATTTTCTCGGCGCGGCGCTGGCGTGCGGCGACGAAGCGGGCGAGCTGGTCGTAGCAGCCGCGCAGCTCGGCGTCCTTGCTGACGCTGAGGCGGAAGACGGTGCCGCCCCCCTCGTAGTAGGCCATCGACGCGTTCTGGGCGACGCCGTTGCGCAGGAAGGCGTCGTGGTAGACGCCAAAGCGGGGCAGGAACACGGCGCGGTCGTTGATCATGCGGCTGTCGAACTCCCACTGCACGCCCATGCCGTGCCGGGCGGCGAACTGGCTCGCTTGGTCGATGCGGCTGTCGGGCACCTTCAGCCGCTGGAAGTGGTTGGGCTGCTGCCAGGCCATGTCGAAGCCGAGCGCCTTCCAGTTCGGGCCGGCCTGCGGATCCCAGCTGGGAATCCAGAAGAAGTGCAGCCTGCGGTCGTGGATGAACTTCGCCAGCGGGGGAATGATGATCTTGTCGTTGGGGTTGACGAACTCCATCAGCCAGTAGAAGCCAGCCAGCTCCAGATGCTTCGGCGCGAGCTTCTTCCAGCGTTCAAGGGCATTCGTCATGTACCAGGCGGCGGCGTTGGCGCGGTCCTGCGCCCGGCGGAAGTCGAGCGGGGCGCCGTCGAGGTCGCCCCAGTCGCGTTGGCCGTCGATGGGGGTCGGCACGACGAGGACGACCTGCCGGGGCCGGGCGGGTTTGCCGATGCGCTTGACCACATCATCGCAGGTTTCGTCGAGGGCGGCGACGCCGGTCCCCGCTGCGAACTGGCGGTCGAGCAGCCAGCTCCAGTGCTCCTTGCGGGCGTTGTTCTTCTCGCGCAGGCCGTGCATGTACTGCTGGCCGAGGTTGTCCTTGAACTCGATGAAGAGGAAGGCGTCGAACAGCCATTCCTCCTTCATCGTCTTCGGATCGACATGGCTGACGTACGGGGCGAAGTGCTCCGTTTTCCACGGGATGCGGTGCGTCCCCCCCTGGTAGATCAGCACCAGATCGGTGATGCTCGGCTTCTCCTTGCGGACCAGCGGCAGCAGCCCGTTCTGCGCCGGCGCCTCCCCGGTGACGGCAAGTGCGACGAGCAGAGTCAGACAACGTGTCCGCAGCGACATGGCGAATTCCTCCAAGAACGGTTGCGTGCATTATTGCGGAAGCGTGTTCGCCACGGTAGGGCAACGTGGAGGCGGCTTTTCCCATGAAAAATCCTCCGCAGCGATCGCGCCAGGCTGAGCAAGAAAAAAAGCCCGTCCTTCTCGCATGCGAGAGGGCGGGCTTCTTCGTGGAGAAAGTCGGCTGCGGGAGCGTTGCGGTCGTCACAAGGTGCAGGTCGAAGGTGCCCCCGCAGCCGAGGATCACATGCGGGAGATCATCGACAGGGCCAGCTCGCCGAGGCTCTCCTCGCTGACGTTCACCGGGTCGCCGCATTCGGGGCAGCAGATTTGGCCGTGGTCGGTCAGGGTGGAGAAGATCATGTCCTCGAACGTCTCGCCGTCGCCAAGGGCGTACCACGGGCCGTCGTTGAACATGCGGTCGAAGACCTCGTCGGAGGAAGCCTCGGGCGGAGCGACAAATCGGCACGTGCAGCACGAGCAGTAGAGTTCGACTTGCATGACCAGGGCCTCCCTGACGTGGTTGGTTTTCGCTTGTACAAGAGAGAAGCAAAGCAATCGCGATACCAATGCGGGCCAATTCGTTTCGTTTTCGCGATTATCTCCGCAAGTAGCGGTGGCGTTTCGAGTTAACCGCCCGCGTCAAGACAGGCAGGCCTGCGGCTCCGGGTTGTTTTGGGGCAATTTGACGCACAGCCCTCGTGAAAAAGATGCAATGTCAAGACCATTTGCAATCGGCATTGCAAGAAATGCAACCTGTTGTTCCACCAACAACGCTCATCCCTTCCATGAAACCGCGCAACCGTGTGCATCCCGCGAAGGACAAAAGAAAAGCCCGCAAGGATCGCTTGCGGGCATTCTGGCGTTGCTCCATCGTTTAGCCGCGACGCGCAGCGGAGCGCGGGAACCACGCGACGATTCGATCCAATGTCATCGCGTGGTTCCCGCGCTCCGCTGCGCGTCGCGGCTAAACGGTCGCGGGCTAGTTCTTCTCGGGATCGGGGGCGGGGCCGTTGTTCAGGGCCACGTCGAGGGCGACCATCGCGGAGTTGAGCGCCTGGTAGGAGGCTTCGTCCCCCTGGGTCGCGGGGGCGATGCGTAGGCCTTTCAGGACGAGGAAGTCGGCGACTTCCTGGACGGTCTTGCCGCCGATGACGAACTCCTGGAACTTCATCTGGTTGGCCGCCTCGCCGCGCTCGATGGCGACGCGGGCGTCGTCGAAATCGCTGAGGAACCGCTTGGCTTCGAGGTATTGCGGGCCGGGCATTTCGTTGACCTTCTTCAGCAGCGTCTCGCGGGTCTTCTCGATCTCGACGCGCAGGTCCTTGAGCATGTTGGCGTCGGGTCGCCCCTTGATCGCGTTCTGCACGAGGGTTTGGGCGCGGACTTCGATTTCCTTCTTCTGCTCGGGCGTCAGCAGGTCTTCGAGGCCGCTGGGCCAGCTGAACTTGCCCTCGTTGCGGAGGACGCCGAGGCTGAAGGTGGCGCCGGTGACGTTGATGCGGCGGAGCTGGTCCTCGCTCAGCTCGATCTTGTCCATGGCGACCTTCTTGCCCGGGGCGCGGCGGAGGTCGTCGAGGATGACGTTGAGCGACTTGGCGCTGAAGATCTCGGTCACATTGTTCGTGGTCTGCAGCCGTTTGAGGGTGAGGGCGGCGATCTTCTGCTGCTCCTCGGTGAAGCTGGGGGTGTTGGCCTTGATGTACATCTCCAGCTCGAACCTGCGCTTCTGGGTGTCGAGCTTGGCCTGGTAGTACTGCTGCCGCATCACGCGGGCCTGTTCCTGGCCGGTGAGGGCGACACTGTAGGCGCGGATGACGTCGGCCTGGCCCATGAGGGTGAAGCCGGGCGAGCTGGTGAGGTACGGGTTGTACGGGTTGATAAGCCCCGCCGCGTAGGCCGGGGCGATGCCCGCGCCCGCCGGGGTGTACGGGTTGACGCCGCCGCCGTAGCCCGCGCCGACGGGCGTGTAGGGGTTGGCGAGGCCGGCGCCCACGGGTCCGGGCGTCGCGAACGGGTTGTTGAAGCCGCCGGCCAGCTGCATGTTCGACATGAACTGCTGCTGGGCGACGTACGGGTTCGCCCCGTTGCCGTACGGGTTGAACGGGAACTGGGCCTGTGCGGCGGAATGAGCGAATGCCCATCCCAGCACGGCCAGCGCCACGACGCTGCAGGGTTTCGACACGGTTGCCATCGCGCACCTCATCTGGAAAATTCACGCCTGAGAGGTTCGACCGCTGTGGAAAGGGCGGACACGTCAGCGGTCAATCTCCATTGTACGTCGTTCGGCCCGCCTGGGATGCAGATTGTCAACCACCAGCGTGCCAGAACGTAGCGAGTCAATCCAGTAAATTCCCAGCAAACGATGTGCCGCGTCAGAAACGGGCGTCGCAGGACCGGCAGCGGCGACGCCGTTTGCGCGGTCGGCAAAGTTCAGCCGCTCGCCTCCGGCGAGCGCGGACGCGACCCAAGATCAACAACGACATCACTGCGCGGTTCCCGCGCTCCGCTGCGCGTCGCGGCTAAACATCGCGCTTGCGGGACGTACAATGGCCCTGGACGCGCCAACCCATCCCTGTGGGGCGGAACCATGT
>JAYSSW010000049.1:0-5172 GCA_043720335.1 Planctomycetia bacterium | reverse complement strand
CTGCGGTGGACAGCTGCCGAGGCGACTGTTTTCCGGGGAAAAGCAATTTTTCACAGGCTCTCAGACGAGCGGCTTTTTTGCTTCTTCCATCGACTGCTCCATCGTAAGTCGGATCTGTCATAATGTCAATCGGGTTTTCGCAGATCGGCCAAGCGAACTCGCGCCACGTCAATGCAGGCCGGGGTAGGTCTTGAAGCGGGCGACGAAGGTTTTCTTGTTCTTGTGCTTCTCCAGCAGCGCTCGCAGCCGGGCGACGAAGGCGTCGCTGCCGCCGGCGAGCGTAGCAACGCCGCGCAGGTCGTTGATGACCTCGATGGCGTGGTCATACTGCTTGGTGCTTCTGCTCGCGACCGCCGTCTCGGCTTGCTGCCAAAGCTCGTCCTCGCGGCCCACCAGCGACACGAGCCTCGCTTCCCGCAGGGCGGCGTTCTTGCGGTCCAGCTCCGCACGGGCCACCGCCGCCAGCTCCGCTTTGCGCTGCTTCTCCTGCTCCGCGCGCTGTTCGGTGGCTGCAACCAGTTCGCCGGCGGTGCGGCGCGGTTTCGCGGAAGGTTCGACGGGGCCTTTCGATTTGGCTCGTTCAAGGCGGAATCGGCTGCGCAGTTCGATGGTCAGCTTCGCCCCTTCGCCATTCATCAGCCGGGCCAGCATCGCATCTTTCTCCGCAACTTCGAGGACGTCCAGCCAGTTCGCCGTGTCCTCCGGCGTGTCGCCGGGCGGCAACTCGTCCTCGGACGCTTCGGCGGCGACGCCGAGGAGGTGCGGATCGAGCCAGCAGAATTCGACAAAGCTCACCTGCGTCGCGGTGAGACGCTTGAGGCCCGCCGGGACGGGAGGCTCGATGGCGTCCTCGCCCACCATGCCAAGCCCCACGCCCGCGAGCCAGCCCAGGTACAGGCAGCGCAGGTCGCCCGCCATCAGTTCGTCGCGCAGCCGGAGCAGGCCGCCGAGCCAGCCTTCGCCTTCCTCCCAGCCATCTCCTCCTTCTTCCTCGTTGAGGTTGAAATCGATGACGCGGTGTGTCTTCGTCTCGTGAAGCTCCACGACCTCGTCGGCCAGGAAAGGTTCGATCGCCGCCTTGTCGGGCAGGGCGAGCGGCAGTTTCAGCATCAGCCGTCGCGTCCCCCAGTTCGTGACGTAGACGTGCCCATCGAAATACTTCTTCATCAACTCGACGGGGCTGCCCTTGAAGTCGCCATAGTTGTAGACGCACGTCAGGCTGGTCGAGGTGATCTCGCCGCGCGAGGTGATCCCGCGCAGCTTCTTCTGGCTGTCGATGTCCAGCGGCTGGTCGACCGCGCGGAACTCGTAGTACTGGTACTCGCTCATGGCTGGCGTCTCTGGAATCTTTGAAGCCCCAGGGACGCTGTCCCTGGGCTATCCAATCATCGATGTCGATCCTCCCTACCGCTGCGGGCGGCGGGTCGGGCGGTCCTCGCCGGTGTCGGTCCACTGGCGGCCGATGTGGTTCAGGTCGCGAGGCAGCGCCACCTGAGGCACCTCGAAGCCGAACTCCGCGATCCTCGCCTCGCGGATGCGCTGGCCGTTCACCATGAACATGCGGTCGCGCCGCTCGATCACCTCGCGCTGGATCTGGTTGTCGCCGGTGAGGGCCCACATCAGCAGCGGCTCGCCCATCGGGACCGGGGTGCGCGGGTCGGGCCAGGTGTGCCAGGTCTTGCCCCAGGTGGTGATGATGGCCCGCATGAAGCGCAGCTCGTCCTCGGGACGCATGCCGGGGGAGATCAGCCCGCCCGACAGGACTTCATACGTGTGCGGGTGCCAGTACTTCTTCTCGTCGTCGGGCAGGCCGCGGTAGATGCGGTCGGAGACGATGTACTCGACGCCGAGCAGCTTGGCGTTGCGCTCGAACGAGTCGTAGAGCAGGCACTGGTGCATCTCCTCGCCGAGCGGGGCGCAGTAGTGCTGGGCGATGATCTGGATCTGGGGGTCGCGCTTGGCGATGTGGATGCCGCAGAAGTGGGCGTGGACGCTGGTCATGGGGGTCATGAAGCGCGCCGCGCCGGCGCCGCCGTGGCCCGCCTGGCCGCCTGTCGTTGGCTGGGGGTGGCCTGCGTCAACGGTCGCAGTCGCCGTCGTCGCCGCCAGGCTGGCGCCTGCCGCGCCGAGTAGACCGAGAGCTTTGCGTCGTTCCATGATTCGGACTCCGTGGGAGAGGAACCGAGGATGGGGGGGAAATGCCGCAAGAACATGCTTCTCTTGGTGTATGGACAGGCCGAAGCCACGATTCAAGGTTCGCGAGAAATAAAAAGGGGAGATTCGGTTCAAGAAGGGGCTGCGGTCGGACGATAAAGAAAAGGTTGCCAAGGGGAGGTTCAACCGCGACAGCAGGCAGGATGCCGACTCACCCTTGCCGGAACGCGGAAGTGGTTGACCAACCTGAGGATTGGAGCGATGGTGCAAGGCTGCGCCATCGCTCTTTTTTTTGCGCGCGGTCCAGGATTGTCGCGACGCCATCGCTCGATTCGCTTCCTCCGCCTTGGTAGAATGCAGGCGGAGGTGCGACCATGATCCCAACGGTTGAAGAAAACAACCAAGTGCCGATTGTCTGCGAGACGGCATTGCTTTCGGAAGCCGCACTGGCTGTTGAATGGTTGCGCCCCGAAGAAGACGCTGCATGGTCCTGCCTGTCATCGCCAAGTACCGCTCAACAATAACGGCGACCTGTTCCGACTTCTCGTTTCACTTTTCGTGGATCCATTCTCGTTGTCTGTATCGCCCTTGAGAATGCGCCATGTCAATCCGCCGCTACGTTCCGAGTTTCCGCTTCATTTGCCGCGTGCTGCTATTGCTGGTTGTGCTCTACGGCGTGGGTGTCTTGGCGACCTTGGCGAGTATCCAACTTCGCCTTTGGAGAAACGGCGCGATCGCCGAGCAGCTTGTGAAGAGGCTTGATACCACATTTCCCGTTGCCAAGTTCAGAGGAGGTGCGGGCTACAACCGGGAAGTCGTCTACATTGCGGTGACGGACGGAGCCGACAAAGTGGACGGCAAAGAGGTGGAAGATTGGCTGCGGGAGAAGAAAAACACGGAGAAGATCGCGCCGCAAATCGTCTTGAGCTTGACAGGCAGTTTCGACCCGCAATCCATCCTGATCGATCCTTGATCGCGAAACACTCGGTCGCGGCTTTCTCACCCCGCGAACACGGCGAACGCCGGGCCGTAGCGCACGACGCCGCGCACGTTTCGCAAGGCGCCGGGCAGCGTTTCCACGAACATGAAGTGCTCGTCGGCGCCGTACTCGTTGCCGAGGCCGAGGCCGGCGGCGCGGCGGAAGCCGAAGCGCGGGTAGTACGCGGCGTCGCCCAGCACGACGACGAAGCCGACCCCCGCGTCGCGGCAGGCGGCCAGTCCCGCTTCGACCAGCCGGGTGCCGACACCCTGGCGCTGCCATTGGACGCGCACCGCGAGCGGCGCCAATCCCAGGCCAACCACGGCGTCGGGGTTCGTCTCCGCCGTCACCGGGCTGAACACGACATGCCCGACGATCGCGCCGTCCGCCTCTGCGTCGAACGACGCTCGCGCGGCGCCGGCCGCACGAAGCTGCGACACCAGTTTCGCTTCGCCGCCGACGATGCCGCCCGCCTCGCGATGCACCGTGTCGATGCCGGCTTCGTCACCTGCCCGTTCGGGCCATATATCGATCATGGCAAGTCCCTCTCCAGCCCTGAGCCGAACGGCTGATCTTCCAAAGGAACCACGCATGCGCTGGATTCTGTCGCTCGCCTGCCTGTCCATGCTATCGTTGGCACCCGTGTCGGCCCAGCTGCCGGCGCCGACGAAACTGCCCGAACCGCTGGCGGGGTCGCTGGTGATCGTCGGCGGCGGGACCATTCCGCCGAGCGTCGTCGAAGCGTTCCACAAGCTGGCGGGCGGCGCCAAGGCGAAGCTCGTCGTCATCCCGACCGCAAGCGCCAGTGCCGACAAGGACGAAACGAAAGCAACGATGGAGTTGTGGCAGAAGCGCGGCTTCTCCACCGTTGCGGTGCTGCACACGCGCAGCCGGGACAAGGCGAACGACGCGAAGTTCGCGCATCCTCTCGCCGACGCGACGGCCGTCTGGCTCGGCGGCGGCGATCAGACGAAGTTGACCGAAGCCTACGCGGGCACGCTCGTCGAGAAGGAGCTGCACGCCCTGCTCCAGCGCGGCGGCGTCATCGGCGGCACCTCGGCGGGGGCGGCTGTCATGTCAAAACTGATGATCGCGGGCGGCGACGCCAAGGCGCCTCGCCTCGGCGAAGGGTTCGGCTTCCTGCCGAGCGCCGTCGTCGATCAGCACTTCCTCAAACGCAACCGCGCCGACCGATTGCTCGAAACGCTTCACCAGCAACCCGGCTGGTTCGGCGTCGGCATCGACGAGCAGACCGCGCTGGTGGTGCAGGGGCGTACGCTGTCGGTCGTCGGCAACTCGTACGTCGTCGTCTGCCAGCGCAGCACCGAGAAACGCCGGGCCAGCGTGCAGTTCCTTCCCGCAGGATCGAAAGCCGACTGGCTCGACCTGGCGAAGACCGCGCTCGATCTCCGGCCTTGAACTTCAACGACGAAACGGGCGAGGCCGTTGCCTCGCCCTGAAGGACGATCACCCACGCGCACCGCTCGATCAGAATCCCTTCGCGGGCGTCACGATCGGCGGCAGGTCGCGGGCGGCTTCCGGCGCGGCCGGCGGCATCTTCGGCGTGGACGACGGCATCGCCTTGGGCAACGTCGTCGGCGTCGTCACGGGCACCCCGGCGGGCACAGTGGACAGCACGCCGGGCGTTTCCACATGGCCGCCGGTGTGGCGGATCCACGGGGTGCGGCTGGAACAGTAGTCGTCGTAGGCGCAGTCGCAGATGCCGCTGGTGCGGTAGCAGGAGCAGCCCATCATCACGCTTAGGCTGGACAGCGCCATCATGGACAGAAGAAGGCGACGCATGGGAAATCCTTTTCCACAGAGTCAAGGAGGGGGAGCCGTTTGAAGCGGTGCCGCCGGACCCTCCTTCCGGCGAAGGGGGGATCTTCGGGGGAAGGGGGCAGGATCCGGCGAATGCCCCCTTTTCATCGTCGCCGCCCGAATCGCTCCTTGAGGGATTCTCCAAAGAAAAGGCAAGCCCGCTAGAACCGCCCGTCTCGCCGCAATCGGCATGCTGCGTGGAGTGGGGGATTGCGCTG
>JAYSSW010000048.1:0-10923 GCA_043720335.1 Planctomycetia bacterium | reverse complement strand
CCGCGAAGCTGGCGGCCTTGGACCCGGCCCCGCTGGTCAAGATCGTGGAACTGGCTGGCCTGCCGGACAAAGGCGACATCGTCGATTGGATCGAAGCCCAAGGCGACGCGGCGGAACCCCGCACGTTGAAGGAGGGAATCGAGGCATTGGCGAACGAAGCCAAGCCGGACGCCACCGCGCCGGCGGCCGTTTGCCCCGTCATCCACATCACCACCGAGGAACACCTCGTCAACGATGAAGCGGCGGCGGCGCTGGCGACGGAACCGGGCCTTTTCCATCGTGCGGGTATGCTGGTCCGCGTCGTGGAACACCGAGCCGAAGACGAGACGGCGACCACCATGATTCGCCGACCGGACGGCGCGCCCGTGGTGCGGGAGCTGCCGCCGGCCTTGTTGCGGGAGATGCTGACCCGCTGCGCGAGATGGATTCGCGAAACCCAGGATGGCGTCAGGCCGATGCACCCGCCGGTCTGGTGCATCCAGGCCATCCACGCGCGGGGCGACTGGCCAGCCCTTCGTCGGCTCGAAGCAGTGCTGACGCATCCGGCGTTCCTGGCCGATGGTTCGATCCTGTCGGCGGACGGCTACGACCGGAAGACGGGGCTGCTTGTGGGGCTGCCCCCTGGCTTGGCCGTGCCAGTGCCCGCGAACCCGAGTCGCGCTGACGTGGCCGCTGCCGTGGAGACAATCAACGACGTGCTGGTCGATTTCCCCTTCGAGACGGAAGCGCACCGCGCGGCTTTCTTCGCCGGCCTGCTGACGCCGCTGGCGTGGTTCGGCTTCCAGGGCAATGCTCCGCTGTTCCTCTTCGATGGCAATGTGCGGGGCATCGGGAAAGGGCTGCTGGCCGACGTAGTCTCCTTGATCGTGAACGGTCGTCGCTTCTCCACGATGAGCTACACGAACGACCGTGACGAGCTGCGCAAGAAGATCACCTCGCTGGCCGCCGAGGGGGAACGCTCGGTCATGCTCGACAACCTGGCTGGCGACGTGGGCAACGACATTCTCGACGCGGCGCTCACCTCGACGAACTGGAAGGATCGTTTGCTGGGCAGCAATCGCGTCTACGATGGCCCCTTGCATCTCTGCTGGTACGCCACCGGAAACAATGTCCAACTGCGTGCCGACACCGCGCGCCGCGTCTGTCACTGTCGCCTGGAGACGGAGGACGAAAAACCGGAACAGCGGGAGGGCTTCAAGTATCCCGACCTGCGGCAGCACGTTCGGAAGAATCGCGGGCCGCTCCTGGTTGCTTCGCTCACGATCCTGCGCGGCTGGCATGTCGCTGGCCGGCCCACGCATGGGCTGCCCGCATGGGGATCGTTTGAAGGCTGGTCGTCCGTAGTGCGCGAAGCCGTGGTGTTCGCTGGGCTGGCCGATCCCGCCGAAACCCGCCTCTCCCTGCAAACGATGGCCGATCGCGATGCGGCCACGATGACCGTCATCCTTCAGGGGATGGAGGAAATGGACAAGGACCGGCGCGGGCTGACGACCTCGCAAATCATCACCGAACTGAAGGACCAACACCTCCACGGCGAATGGCGCGACGAGATGCGGGAAGCAGTGGCGGAACTCTGTGGCGGCCGCATGGATGGCAGGTCGCTGGGATACAAGTTCCGGCACTTCGCCCGCCGCAACTTCGATGGGCGCATGCTCGACATGCACGGAAAGGATCGGAAGAAAGGAAACCGCTGGGTCGTGGTGTCGGCAAAGGCGGGCGGTTCTCGCGGAGCGAAACCATCGCCCGCATCGGCGGCGTCTCCCACGGACGCGCCACTTGATGTGGGTGATGAGGGCGATGTGGGCGATGTTTGGACTGGGGAAAAATCGGAGGACATGGAGTTCTGAGGTTCGATAGCGCTTCCCCGGGCAGCGCAAGTTGCTGGACGGGCCAAACAACTGACCCTGTGCGCAGGGGCATCGCTCGGTTATACTCCCCATTCCTTTCGGCAGGCCAGCGAAGCACGGTCGCAAGCCGCGCTCGCTGGCCTGCCGCATCCTGAAAGGCCCCTTCTCATGGCATCCATCTGTGACGATCCCAACGGACGGCGACGCATCCAATTCGTGGCCCCCGATGAAAGCCGCAAGACGATTCGGTTGGGCAAGTGCGACCGCAAGAGCGCCGAGAGCATTTGCCGGCACGTCGAAGGGTTGCTGGGGGCGAAGATCGGCGGACAACCCGTCCCAAGAGACACGGCGGCCTGGCTGGCGAACATTGGCCCGGCTCTCCGCGACAAGTTGGCGGCGGTCGGGTTGGTCGAGCCGCTGCGACGCTTGACCTTCGGTGAATACCTGACAAGCTGGATCGACGGGAAGAAGGCGGCCGGACACAAGCCCACGTCCTTGCGGGCCTGGGGGCAAACCGTCACGGAACTCACGGAGCATTACGGTGAACGTCCGTTGACGAGCCTGAGCCACGCCGACGGCGAAGTGTTTCGTTCCGCAATGCAGGGGCGCGGACTTCGGGCGACGACGATTCACAAGCGTCTGGGCCATGCCCGGCAAATGCTGGAGGACGCGGTGCGGCTGGGACACGTTGATACGAACAACTGGAAGCACGTTCGTCATCGCAGCGGCGATCCTTCGGAACGGCGGGCATACGTTCCCGTCGCCAACATCGAGCGCGTGATCGAAACCTGCCCGTCCCCGCTGTGGAAGATGCTGGTTGCTCTGGCCCGGTTTGGTGGGCTGCGAGTGCCATCGGAAGCGTTCTCGCTCACCTGGGGCGATGTTGACTGGGAGCGTGGCCGGCTAAGTGTGCCATCGCCCAAGACCGAACACCTGGGCAAGCCGCATCGGGTGATTCCATTGTTCCCCTTGCTTCGTCCGCACCTGGAAGCGGCGTTTGAGAAAGCAGCCGAGGGCAGCGTCTATCTCTTCCCGGACGATTGGCGCGAGCGAGCAACGGGCGATGACGGCTGGGCCGGCGCGAACATGCGCACCACGTTCGGCAAGATCGTTCGCCGAGCCGGTGTGGAACCGTGGCCCCGCTTGTGGCACTCCCTGCGGGCATCGTGCGAGTCGGACCTCGCCCAGGACTTCCCCTTGGCGACCGTCACTAAGTGGCTGGGGAACACGCCGAGCGTAGCCCTGCGCCATTACGTCGATCCAACGGAGACCGCCTTCGACCGTGCCCTGGAATGGAAACCGGCTGTACCAGGCGGCGCAAAATCCGGCGCACTAGAGGCGCAAAAAGAGGCGCAGCAGCTAGCGGTGGAGAATCGTCACGAATCGCAACTGTCGTCCCAAGTCTTGGCGGCTCAAGGTTCTCCGCAAGATGCTGCGAAATCCTGCGACTTTGTGAACAAATGCCTACGGGAGTGTATGGGAATCGAACCCACTTGGAGCTTTGTTCAAACCCCACGACGGTTTTGAAGACCGAGGCCGGCACCAAGCCTATGCAGCCAGTTCTTCTTTGAATTCGTTTCTGTTTGACCACAGGATCGCCTTCACGTCATAATGGCTGAACGCGCTGAGCACGTCTTGCTTCAATGGCCTATCACGATCATTTAGAAAAGCGTAGGCGATTGAGTTCGGAGGGCGAACCTCTTTGGTGTCCGTCCATGCGAACAGCAGGTTCGTCGCGTTTTCTCGCGTGGGATGGTTGATCGCCCTCATCAGACGTTCGGGCATGCTGCGAGACTTCGGGATCAAGAAATCAAAGCGATGGAGATAACTGCTCTTGCCGGTGAACTCAACATTTGGCGAATAGCGAACCTCCTGCTCTTCGAGGAAACTCTGGACATCTTCAAAAAACAAACTTGTGACGGTCTTGTTCACGGTCAGGAACATGTCATTGACCGCGATCATTGCTTGAACGAGCGCGTGCTTCTTCCGGGGGAAATCCTCGATCGACGCCTCGACAAACAACTCGCCATTTTTCTCCTGAACGCCGAAACCGGCGAGAGTCACATGCAGGATGCTACGCCTTTTTGGAGACTCGATTCGGCAGCCGCACATTTCAAGGTCATTGAGAATGTACCCGTCATCGGTCAATCGCAGGCCGCGTTCGGTCTGTGTGACATAAATTTGCAGCCGGTCGTTGTGGCGATCGAGGAATGGAGTCGTGATTTCACATGCGCCATCAACATCTTTGGTTGTGAACTTTGTCTTCAGCCAGTCCGCATACGCCAGGACAAGCTGTTCACAGTTGATTCTGTTCATATCAGTGGCGGGTTGACAAAAGGAATGTTATGAATTCGGCAGAACTGGAGAAACTCCTTCAAAGTGGCCACCAAGTTAGCGGTATTTGTGAATTCCGCTGGAATTGGATAGGCCCACTTGACAGCGAATCCTTCACGGTAGATGTGCAGATGAGGGCAGAGCACTTCCTCGCCGTCTGGATTTTCATGCGGCGGCCCGTCAATGTCCAACCGCAGCAGGATCTCGATCACGTTGTAGCGTTCCTGATAGGTACATTTGGAAACCTTCAGTTGGCCGCTTCGGTTGATGTCGACGAGGAACCCTTCCAACCCGTCCATGGAACGGACTTCGAGCAGTTTTTTGGTGTTGATCGTTGGGAAATCGATGTTGCCCGCGTGTTCAAGCAGCTTTTCGAGAGCGAGCAACCGGTCAATCGTTGGCTGATCGAGCATCAGGTAAAGCCCCACTCTCTCACTGTACAGGCTTGCGCTGAGGTTGCGAAGGTCAGTTGAGCAGCACAACTCTCCGAAATCCAGCCAAGGCAGAAGTTCGAAGATTGCGCATGCTCTTGAACGCCGAGCCAGCGAAAAGCGGGAGTGTATGGGAATCGAACCCACTTGGAGCTTTGTTCAAACCCCACGACGGTTTTGAAGACCGAGGCCGGCACCAGCCGTGCAAACACTCCCCGATCCTCTCAGCGTAGGCGGGCCGCGCGGGCCTGTCAAGCGGCGCCGACGCGCCTCTTTCCGCCGCTTCGCCAATTTCTTGCAATCGCCAGGCCCCGCCCATATAGTGCATCGTGTTCACGCCCACAGGACTGCCGAACGAAGGGACTTCGAGGACCGCACGATGGGAACCTTGCACATGCGCCGCATCCGCCACGCGTCGCCCGACGCGGCGAAGCAGCTCGCCCAGCTTCGGCAGCAGCTCAGCCTCCAGGCCGACGTCGTTTCGCCCGCCGGCCGGCAGCTCACCGAGCAGGTTTTCGGCAAGGCCCTCACCCCGGCCCAGGTCGTGGAACGCATCTGCGCCGACGTGTGCGAACGTGGCCTGCCCGCGCTGCTCGACTACACCGCCAAGCTCGACAAGGTCCAGCTCACCGCCGACACGATCCGCGTCAGCGACGCCGAACTGAAGGCCGCCCACCGCGCGGCCGACCCGAAGTTCCTGGAGACGCTGCGCCGTGTCCGCGTCAACATCCTGTCGTTCCAGATGGGCCTGGTGCAGCGCGACGCCGTGCTGTCGAAGCGCGACCACCATGAGCTGAAGCTGCGCTACCGGCCGATGCAGCGTGTCGGCATCTGCGTGCCGGGCGGGGCGGCGGCGTACCCGTCGACGCTGCTGATGACCGTGTGCCCCGCGCAGGCCGCAGGCGTGCCGGAGATCGCTGTCATCATGCCGCCCACGAAGAACGGCGCCAACAACCCCGACCTGCTCGCCACCTGCAAGGAACTCGGCATCGATGAGGTCTATCGCGTCGGCGGCGCCCAGGCGGTTGCGGCCCTCGCCTACGGCGTCGAAGGGCTTCCCGCGGTCGACATGATCGTCGGGCCTGGCAACCTGTTCGTCACGCTGGCCAAGAAGCACGTCTTCGGGCAGGTTGCCATTGACTGCTTGGCAGGGCCGAGCGAAGTCGTCGTCATCGCGGACGAGTCGGCGCCGCCGGAGTACGTCGCCGCCGACCTCATCGCCCAGGCCGAGCACGACCCGGCCAGCAGCGTGCTCATCACCTGGCATGAACCGTTGCTCGACCAGGTGGAGCAAGCGATGGAACGGCAGCTCGCCAAGCTGGAGCGGGGCGCCCAGGCGAAGGCGTGCCTGGAGAAGTTCGGCGCCCTCGTGCTGGCCCGCGACCCGGCCCAGGCGGTGGCGTGGACGAACCTTCTCGGCCCCGAACATCTCCATCTTGCGACGAAGAACGCCGAACTGTTCGTGGACAAGATCCACAACGCCGGCGCGATCTTCGTCGGGCATTACTCGCCGGTCGCGATGGGGGACTACGCCGCCGGCCCGTCGCACGTGCTGCCAACCGGCGGAACGTCGCGCTTCACCAGCGGCCTGTCGGCGAACGACTTCCTGCGGCGTTCCAGCGTGTTGAGCTTCACCGCAAAGGGCTTGGCCGCGATGGCTCCCGACGTGCAGCTGCTCGCCGAGAAGGAAGGTTTGACCGGGCACGCAGCGAGCGTGAGCATTCGGCTGGGATAGTTCCACGCAAGCCCCAGGATGAGCGAAGCGATTCCTGGGGGTGAGATGTCGCAAGGTTCGACCCCCACCAATCGCTTCGCTCATGGTGGGGCTTGGATGTTTTCAATCTGCATTCTGCAATCCGAAATCCGAAATCTAAAATGGCTTCCAAGCACATCCGCTCCGCGATCCGCCAGATGGCCGGCTACACGCCGGGCGAGCAGCCGCAGGGCGGCAACGTCGTCAAGCTGAACACGAACGAGAACCCCTACCCGCCATCGCCGCGCGTCGCCGAGGCGATCAGCGAGGTGTTGGCCGACGGCTGGCTGCGCAAGTACCCCGACCCGCTCGGCGCCGCCTTTCGTCAGACCGCTGGCAGGCTCTACGGCGTCGATCCCGATGGCGTCCTCATCGGCAACGGCTCGGACGACATCCTCACCATCCTCACGCGCACCTTCGTCCCTGAAGCGGGCAAGATCGTCTCGCCGACGCCGAGCTATCTCCTCTACAAGACGCTCGCCGATTTGCAGGGGGCGACGTTCCAGACGGCGCCGTTCACGAAGGATTGGTCGCTTCCCGATCCCTGGCCAGTGCCGGACGCGCAGCTCACGTTCGTCGCCAATCCGAACTCGCCGTCGGGGACGGCCGTCGATGCCGCGAGCTTGCAGCGCTTGGCGGCGCAGCTCGACGGGCCGCTCGTCGTCGACGAGGCGTACGCCGACTTCGCGGAGACGAATGCGTTGACTCTGCTGCCGAACGTGATCGTGACGCGGACGCTGAGCAAGTCGTACAGCCTGGCCGGGCTGCGGTTCGGCTTCGCGCTGGCGTCGCCGGAACTGGTCCGCGAGTTCAACAAGGTGAAGGACTCGTACAACTGCGACGCGCTAAGCTTGGCTGGCGCGAAGGCCGCGCTGGAGGACCAGGCCCACATGCTCGCGAACCGCACGATGATCCTGCGCACGCGCGCACGCATGACGGCGGCGCTGCGGCGGCTCGGCTTCGACGCGCTCGACAGCCAGGCCAACTTCGTCTGGTGCCGCTGCCTCGAACCGAAGCGCGTCTACGAAGCCCTGAAGCAGCGCAGCATCCTGGTCCGGTACATGAACTATGCCGGCTTCGGCGACGGCCTCCGCATCAGCGTCGGCGCCGACGCGGAGATCGACCAACTGCTCGATGCGCTGCGCGGCATCGTTTAGCACCATCAAGCCCCAGGACGGAGCAACGCGAAGTCCTGGGGGTTCGACCCCCACCCTTGGCAGGGTGGGGATTGAGGAATTTCCATGCCCACCCCACGCACGGCACAGGTTCGCCGCGAAACCGGCGAGACGCAGATCACCCTGAAGCTCAACCTCGACGGCAGCGGCCAATCGTCGCTCGCCACCGGCGTCGGCTTCTTCGACCACATGCTCACGCTGCTCGCCAAGCACAGCCTCATCGACCTCGAAGTCGACGCCAAGGGCGACCTCCACGTCGACGCCCACCACACCGTCGAGGACGTCGGCATCGCCTTCGGCAAGGCGCTCGGGCAGGCGCTCGGCGACAAGGCGGGCATCCGCCGCTACGGTTCCGCGACGCTGCCGATGGACGAAACACTCGTCACGGTCGCCGTCGACCTGAGCGGCCGGGCGTTCTGCGTGTGGAACGCGGAAGTGCCGCTCGAAACGCTCGGCACCTTCAACGCGTCGCTCGCCGAGGAGTTCTGGCGCGCGGTCGCCGGCAGCGGACTGATGAACCTGCACGTCGTCCTGCACCACGGCCGCAACACGCACCACATCGTCGAAGGGATCTTCAAAGCCGCCGCAAGAGCGTTGCGGCAGGCTGTCGAGTTCGACCCGCGCAGCCCCGGCATCCCGTCCACGAAGGGCGTGCTGTAGCCGACTTCAACCAGACGCTTGTCCAGGACAAGTTGCTTCGGCCGACGCGGAAGCAGAGGGCACGCACGTCACGGCCTGAAGTACAGGCGCAGCGGCGCCGTCACGCGCGGGCGCGTCTCGGCCTGCGGCGACTGCTGCGAGTCGGGGGGAGGCTGCTTCTTCGGCGGGACCATGCCAGGGACTTTGCCCTTCCACGGCCCGGGCGGGCCTTTCGGCACGAACTTCCCCATGCCCGATGGCGGGAACACCAGCGGGGCGCGCTCGAACTCCACGACCGGGTCGGCGCGGTTCCACGCCCACCAGGCGGAAATCGAGATCACGACCAAGCCGAGCGCAAGGACAAGGGTTTTCAAGGCGTGCCCGCGTTTCATCCCGTACCTTGATCGGCGCAAGAGGATGCCGTCGCCGAAACAAGGAGAAAATAGCCCGCCGCCGATGAGAGGGCGATGAGGAAGCGGCGAAAATCGCCGAGGGCGGGCCGAGACGCGGGTGGCGAGAGGAGGGCGCGCCGTCCGATTCCCGCGTTTTCTGCGGATTTGTGCGAAAAACCCGCGCGCAGCCTATTGCTGCGAAGAAAGCGGTGTGCTAAAACCGAGTTACGGGACCGCAGGCGTGCACCCTTCTCAGGACGAGACCTGTCCCATCCCTCCCTGTCATGACGACGGCTGGCTCACGCTCTCCGCCCGCGAGGACGCCGTTCCTCGCCGTTCGCTCCACCATTCCCATCCCCTGCGCTGAGGTCAGTCCAACATGGCGGCCAAGATCCACATCGAACGCATGATGCACCGCAACAGCATCGCCGTCGCCGGCGAGACGGCGGCGAGCTACGCCCTCGTCAAGCTCATCCCCACCGGCCTGTCGGGCAAGCCGATGGGCCTCAACCTCGCCCTTGTCCTCGACGTCAGCGGCTCGATGTACGAGGAGGACGGCACCGGCATCAGCCGCCTCAAGCGCATCCAGGACGCCGCCATCAGCGCCCTCGACAAGCTCAAGCCCGACGACACCATGACGATCGTCGCCTTCGCCCACAACGCCCTCACCCTGCTCCCCTCCACCAAGATCTCCGACCGCGCCAAGATCGAGGACGTCATCCGCAAGATCGACATGTACGACGTCGATCCCGGCGGCACCTCCATGAACGACGGCATGAGCCTCGCCCTCGAGGAAGTCGAGAAGCTCGCCAACTCCGGGCACCTGTCGCAGATCGTCATCCTCACCGACGGCGAGACCTCCGGCGAGGTCGAGTGCCGCAAGCTCGCCCAGCGCGCCGCCGAGAAGAAGATCCACCTCACCCTCATGGGCGTCGGCCTCGACTGGAAGGCGAGCCTCATCAAGGACCTCGCCAAGATCAGCGAAGGGAAGTGGTACTACATCGACGTCAACCAGAAGGACGAGGCGGAGCGCATCTTCATCGAGGAGTTCGAGCAGCTGGCCGCCGCCGCCTTCATGAACGTCGAGATGCACCTGAGGCCGATGAAGGACGTGAAGATCAAGCGCATCCGCCAGGTGGTGCCGGAGATCAAGGAGCTGGCCACCTCCGAGCCGGAGGACAGGCACCTCGTCGGGCAGCTCGGCACGCTGCAGAAGGACAACTCGACGCGCTACATCCTCGACCTCAGCCTGCCCAAGCGCCCCGACGGCAAGTTCGTCATCGCCCAGCTCGAGGTCACCTACGACCTCGGCACCGGCGCCCGCGAGTCGACGGGCATGATCCCCTTGGAGATGACCTACACCTCCGCCGGGCACGGCTACGTCAACGCCGAGGTCATGAAGCACATCGACGAGGTGCAGATCTTCGAGCTGAACAACAACCTGCAGAAAGCGATCGCGTCCGAGAACAAGGAGGAGGTCCAGAAGGTGGCCCAGCAGATCGAGCAGAAGGGGCAGCTCATGGGCCCCCGCGCCGCCAAGAAGACGATGCTCGCCAAGCAGGTGCTCGCCGAGCTGAACACCGGCGGCCGCGTCTCGAAGAAGACGCAGCTGGCGATGGAGGACTCGGCGCGCATGGCCGAGGAGATGCCGTCGAACTAGCAGCAGTCAGGGAATAGTGGTCAGTGAAAACCGGGAACCATGCGACGACATCGATCATTGGATCAAGCCCGCTGCCGCTAGGCGGCGGGGTCAACGCGCGGGGCGACCCCGCCGCCTAACGGCAGCGGGCTTGATAACGTGCATCTGACCACTGACCCCTGCCAAACCATACACCGACACTCTCACGGGCCGGCGCCGCTGGCGACCGGCCCCTACTCCAGAGGGATAAGCAACCATGGTCAAGTGTCCGTTCTGCGGGTTCATGAACGAGGACGGCGCGTTGTTCTGTGAACAATGCAAGTCGGACCTGAGCGGGGTGCCTTCGCAGCCGATGACGCCGCCGAGCATGCCGCCGACGCCGATGCCGGAGTCGCTGCCGGTGGCGACGTTCGAGGCGATCCCGATGGCGGAGATCGAAGCGATCCCGATGGCCGCCCTCGAAGCGATCCCGATGGCGGAGGTGGAAGCCATCCCGATGGCCGCCGTCGAGTCGTCGCCGTTCGACCATCTGCCGATGGCGTCGATCGAGCCGATCGCGGAGGTCAAAGGCGTGCCGCTGTTCCCGGACCCCGACCCGGTCCCGCCGGCGCACATCCTGGCCCCGCCGGAGCCTCTGGCGCCCCCTGCGCCGCCCGCCCCTGCGCCGGTTGCGCACGTCCCGCCGCCGCCGGCCCCCGCGCCGATCCTGGCGG
>JAYSSW010000047.1:0-2419 GCA_043720335.1 Planctomycetia bacterium | reverse complement strand
CGTCCTCCGCCTCGCCGTCGCCGCAGCGCTGCTGCTGGCCGTGGCCGCCGACGCCGACGCCCGTTTCCTCCGGCCCGACCTCGAGAAGATCCCGGTCGAGCGACTTGTCAAGAACCTCGAAGAACTCGCGCAGAAGGACCCGAAGAACGCCCAGGTGCGCTACAACCTGGCCCGCGTCCACGCCATGGCGTTCGCCCTCAAGACCGACACCTGCGAGATCAACAAGGCCCTGAAGGACACCGCCGCCTGGTTCGGCTTCACCGCCCCTGCGGTTCCGTTCAAGAGCACGCCGACCGACGACAAGGAGAAGCTGGACGCCGCCAAGAAGCACCTCCAGCAGGCCATCGACGCTTACAAGGACGTGCTCAAGATCCAACCGGAAAACCTCGCCGCCCAGCTCGGCCTGGCCTGGTGCGTCGAGCAATCCGCCGACAAGGTTGAAGCAGTCAAGGCGTACCGCAAGGTCATTGAGACCGGCTGGGAGAAGGAGGGCAAGATGAAGTTCGGCCCCCTCGGCGGCAACTTCATCACCAAGGAAGCGGCCACCTACCTCATCCCGCTGCTCGACAAGGGCAGCGACAAAGCCGAGATCGAGACGCTGACCACCCGCGTCGCCCAACTCAACAAGCTGCCCCGCCCCGTCACGCCGATCGCGATTCCGCTGCGCGACGGCCTGACCTGGCGCGACCTCGAGGACCGCGCCGCCTCGGTCGCCTTCGACGCCGACGGCAGCGGAATTGGCCGCCGCTGGAGCTGGATCACCCCCGACGCCGGCTGGCTCGTCCACGACCCGCAGCGCACCGGCAGGATCACGTCCGGCCTGCAGCTCTTCGGCAACGTCTCGTTCTGGTGCTTCTGGGAGAACGGCTACCACGCCCTCCGCGCCCTCGACGACAACCGCGACGGCAGCATCGCCGGCGCCGAACTCGACGGCCTCGCCCTCTGGCGCGACGCCAACGGCGACGGCGTCTGCCAGCCCGGCGAAGTCTGCCCGCTGTCCGCGTTCGGCATCGTCGCGCTCTCCTGCGACAGCCAGACCGACCCGCGCCACCCCGACCGCATCGCCTTCTCCCCGCGCGGCGCCACCTTCCGCGACGGCACGACAAGGCCGACGTTCGACCTGATCCTGCAGCAGCGGTAGCGCAGTCCCGCGATCCTGCCGCTTGCGCCCAAGGCTTGTCCGATCGCCGGCGCTACTTCGACACCTCGACGATGATGAGCCGCGCCGCCTTGTACGCGTTGCGCAGCGCGGTGGCGCGGGCGTCGAGCTGGCCCTCGGTGAAGTACGTCCCCGCGGCGGCGTCGGGCAGGCCGGCCACCGCCAGCGTCAGCGGCAGCAGGCTCATGAACTCGCGCACCTTCTGCTGCTGCTTCTCGGCGTCCTGGCTCATGACGATTCTCCCCTGGTGTGGTTGCTGTTTCCGAACCCGCCGCCATTCTATCCGACCGCCCGGCGTGGACGCTACTTCACGTCTCCCTTGAAGCGGAACGGCTGGCCGCCGAGGATCGCGTCGGACGTGACGGTCGGGCAGACGAACTTCTCGATGTGCTCGACGATCAGTTCCGTGCCCTTGAAGTGGCTGACGAACGGGGCGCTTTTCGGGTTGTACATCGTGTCGGTCATGTCGCGCATCAGCACCACGTTCTTGCCGTTCTTCGCGAGCTGGCGCAGGCCGAACGGGCGGCCCAGCACGCACATGTTCGTGTGCACGCCCAGCAGGATGACGTTGCTGATGCCGCGTTCCTCCAGCACGTTCCAGATCTCGACGCCCGAATCGCTGATGGTGTCCACGTCGTGGATCTTCAGCGTGGCGACCTGCGACTTCCACGGGGCTTTGGGATTGCGGCCCATCGCCTTGAGCTTCACGTCGTGCGCCTTCTGGGCCGCGTCGTCGCAGTCGCAGCCGCCGTCGGACTGGTCGATGGGGTACTTCCCCTTCTCCTCGGCGGGGATCTTGTAACACCACTGGTCGATGCCGGTCGGCAGCGTCTTCGCCTTCGGGGCGGCCTGGGCGCGCTTGCGGCCGGGATGGTCCTTGTACGGGTCCATGCAGCTGCTCGGCGCGTGGATGATCGTGACGCCGGCCGCCCGCGCCTTCTCCAACACCTCGTTCATGCGCGGCGCGATCTCGTTGACGCGGTCGACGGCGCTCGGGCAGTGGTGCGTGTCCCACATGTCGCAGACGATGATCGCCGTGCTGGCGGGCTTCCACAGCGCCTCCTTCACGACGACCTCGTAGGCGTCGCCCTTCGCCACGCGCTGGCGCAGCGTCATTTTGAAAGCGGTGTCCGGCTGGGCGCTGACGCCCAGCGCGGCCAGGAACAGCGCGACCAACGTGGGGCTGATTTTTCGCATGGTGGTTCTCCGATTCAGTTGGAATCACGGCGCCCGTTTAGCCGTTCGCCTACGGCGAGCGCG
>JAYSSW010000046.1:0-2422 GCA_043720335.1 Planctomycetia bacterium | reverse complement strand
CAGCCCTGGGCTTTCCGTGGGATTTTGTTTTCTGAGATTGGAAACTGTCAATCGCTGCAAGGTTCAACCAGCCCGCTTACGCAGGCCGTTCGCCGGCCTCTCGATGCTGGAACGCGTCCCCTTCTTGTTCGGCGGCGCGGGAGTTCAAAATGCACCTGAAAATCGCAGTCGTTTGCATGCTCGTGACACTTGTGCTGAAAGGTTGTCAGCCGCAACAACCCGCGCCCGTCGCACGCCAACCAATAGCACCGCATGGAACGGTGGCCCTTGAATTGCGCTCCATCGAACCGGTCGCACATTTTCCTGGCTGGACGCTGCGCTGCCAAACGGCTTTCCAGAACGAGACGGGTGCCGACCTCCGCGTGATGTCATATAGGGGCCTGCCCATCGACAGCATGGACATCGTTGTGATGGACAAGGATGGGAATGAACTGTCACGGAAGAACTGCGCTGCACATTCCTCCATGTTTTTTCCGGAGGGGAGATGGACTTCGCTCCCGGTTGGCGAAACCGTCCAGCAGCTCGATTTCTTGATTGGCGACATCCCCGCAGAACATCGTGATTGCCAAGCGGTTATTGTGGGCACGCTTCCGGGCAGCGACTACGAGAAGGCCTTGTCGTCGAACACGATAAAACTTCGACTGCCGTAGCGTTGCCTTCGACGATCGAAGTAGCGCAGCGACCAGAACCGCATTGGCAACGGCTTCGATGGATGCAAGCGGCTTCCCTCAAACTGTCCGACAAAGTGTTAGCTCCCTCTCCCTCCGACTGCTTCCGCACAAGGAACGACCGCGATGAGCCAGCCGATCCTCGACCATCTCGCCCGCCTGTCCCGCCGGCAGTTCCTCGGCTCCACCGGGGCCGGCGTCGGACTTGCCGCCCTCTCCTCGCTTCTTGGCAGTGATGTCGCCCGAGGCCAGGGGCGCGGCGACACCGGGCTGCCCGGCCTGCCGCACTTCCCCGCCAAGGCGAAACGCGTCGTCGTGCTGTGGCAGGGCGGCGGGCCGTCGCACGTCGACCTCTTCGACGACAAGCCGATGCTCCGACGCATGGCCGGACGCGACATCCCCGACTCCGTCCGAGGCACCACCCGACTGTCCACCATGTCGAGCGGCTACGGACGCTGGCCCTGCCTCCCCGCCATCAAGCCGCACCGCCGCTACGGCCGCTCCGGCACCGCGTTCAGCTCGATGCTCCCCAACATCGGCGCCCTCGCCGACGATATTTGCGTGGTTCGCAGCATGAACACCGAAGCGGTCAACCACGCCCCCGGCGTCACCTTCTTCATGACCGGCTCGCAGGTCCCCGGCCGGCCCAGCCTCGGCGCCTGGCTCGCCTACGGCCTGGGCAGCGAAAGCGACAACCTCCCCACCTTCGTCGTCATGACTTCCAGCGACCGAGGCAAGACCTGCGGCCAGCTCTTCTTCGACTACTACTGGGGGGCCGGCTTCCTCCCCAGCCGCTTCCAGGGGGTCCGCTTCCGCAACACCGGCGACCTCGTCCCCTACCTCGCCAACCCCGCCGGCGTCAGCCGCGAGTCGCGCCGCGCCCTGCTCGACGACCTCGCCGCGATGAACGCCGCCCGCCTCGCCGAGACCGGCGACCCGGAGATCGAGACGCGCATCGCGCAGTACGAGATGGCGTTCCGCATGCAGACCAGCGTGCCGGACCTCGTCAACTTCTCGAACGAGCCGCGTCGCGTCCTCGACCGCTACGGCCCCGACGCCCTCGTCAAAGGCACGTTCGCCAACAACTGCCTCATCACGCGCCGGCTGCTCGAACGCGGCGTCCGCTTCGTGCAGATGATGCACTCCGGCTGGGACCAGCACGGCAACCTGCACACGCAGCTCGAAGCGCAGTGCCGCGACACCGAAGGCCCGTCCGCCGCGCTGGTGCAGGACCTGAAGGAGCGCGGCATGCTCGACGAGACGCTGGTGGTGTGGGGGGGCGAGTTCGGCCGCACCCCGTTCGGCCAGGGGGATCCCAACAACCCGACGGGCCGCGACCACTTCGGCCGCGCGTTCAGCTGGTGGCTCGCGGGCGGCGGCGTCAAGCCAGGCGCCGTCTACGGCGAAACCGACGACTTCGGCTGGAACATCGCCGCCGACCCGGTCCACGTCCACGACATGCAGGCGACGCTGCTGCACCTGTGCGGCATCGACCACACACGGCTCACCTTCCGCTACCAGGGCCGCCAGTACCGCCTCACCGACGTTCACGGCGCCGTGGTGAACGGGATCGTGGCATAATGACGAAGGCGCGACGTTTAGCCGCGACGCGCAGCGGAGCGCGGGAACCGCGCGACCATCACGGCGCCGCCGCCTCGCCCCCCGCGCGGCTGGCGAGCGCCGGCAGAACGTTCCACGCATCGTAGAAGAGGTAGCGGACCGAGCCGTCGCTGAAGGCGAAGTTGCCTCCGCCC
>JAYSSW010000045.1:0-10950 GCA_043720335.1 Planctomycetia bacterium | reverse complement strand
GCGACAGCCCGCACAGGTGACATCGCCCATGCTCGTCAGCCTATGAAATCGCTCCGCCGCCAGCTGCGCCTGGGAAAAGCCGGTGAACGGTTACCTTTTTTTCAGCGGTGACTCACTGACACGGGTAGTAGCAGGTGTCGGCCACGCTGTAGTAGTAGTAGCAGCAGACGCACGGGTCGTAGTAGTGGTAGCAGGCGAAGCTGGGAACCCAGATGCAGTGGTGCCAGTGGTTGTGGTGGATGCCGTGGTAGCACCAGCTGCTGCCATGCCGCTGCCCGAACTGCAGGTGGTAGTTGCTGCCGTGGAACGCCTGCTGGTTCAGGATGAACTTCTGCCCCTGGAAGCGGTGGCCCGCGTTCAGCTTCGTGACGCGGTGGGCGTCATACGGAACGTGGATCTTGGCCAGGTCGAACTTCTTCGTCTGGAAGTCCTGCGGGGGCTTCGTGGCCACGCGGCCCGCGTTGAACTTGGGGTCCAGTTGCGGCTTGATCGCAGGCAGCGTCGCCTGGCCCTGCTTGGTGTCGAACTTCTTCGCGGAGTCGATGACCAGCGGCGTCTTGACGGTGCCGCCCTGCTTGGGCAGGTCGATTTGACGCGACATATTGCCTTGGGTCAGCGGCGTCTTGCTGAAGTTCTGCATCGGGAGTGTGACGCTGCGGCCTTGGGTTTGCGGGGGGCCGGATTTGCCGGCGCCGGGCGGGGGAAAGGCGTGGACCGCCGTGGTGATGCAGAGGCACGCCAGACAGATCGCGATACGCCAGAAAGAGAACCGTTGCATGGGAGTCATCCTCGTTAAAGGAGGCGGGCATTCGCCACAACCTCCGTGGTTACAGGAACTTGTTGCTTACCAGAAGCAACGCTTGCTTCGTCCTAGTAACGAGGAGGAGACCCGGACTTGCGCAAAAAAGGGACAGTGAAGGTGAATGGCAGAATCGAAAAGATACGGCGACTTGTCTCGAAATGGCGCGAATGACATCGCGCATGGCCGGGCTGCGGCTGACGTGAAAACGTCTGCTCGCGGTGGCCATGCAGGTCGGCGAGGCAAGATGCGGGCCAACGGCCGACTTCAATCGATGGGGAGATGTGTGCTGGCGGGTCGTGGTCGCATCGCTCTCAAGCCTGCGTTCCCGCTGAGCCCGAAGCGCCAAGCGAGGAACGCCGCGCGCCGATGCAATGGGATGGTCGCGTGTCGGGGCTGCCGATGCGCAGCGAGGAATGGGATTTCGTCGCCGCGCACACCTCGCTGCGCCTTGGCGAACGGGACACGCAACGCTTCTCAGCGTCGCGCGGCGTTCCTCGCTTGGCGGTTCGGGCTCAGAGGGCCATCGCCCCTGCATGACAGCACTTCGATGTCTCCTGAGCGGTCGCCGGGAACGAACCTGAATCAACCGTTTCTACCAGTCCCACCCCTCGTCGTCCAAGGACGATGGAATCTCCGGCAGCACCAATGCGTCGTCGCCTCGCTCCGCCATCGCTCGGAAGGACTCCTCCCATCCTTGGCGTGGTTTCGCTGCCTGGATGTAAAGCGAGCTGCCCAGCACGACGACTTCAAGATCGCCATGCAGCCCCGCTTGTTCCAGCATCGATTTCGGGACGACGATGCCGAACGATCTGCCGACGCGAACGATGCGAGTTTTCATGACAGAAGTCCCACTGGAATCGAACACGACGCACGGCCACGATTCCGTGGTTCGGCGTGCGTCGCGCGAAACCCCCGGCAAGCCGGGGGCTATATGGGCGACGCGAGCTACCGCTTCTTGCCCGCAGGGGGCAGCTTGCCGGCGGGGACAAGTTGCTGCCAGGCGCGGACCGTGGCGGCGCGGGCGGCCGGCGGGCCGACCGCCGAATACGCGATGTTGCGGCCCGCGTTCACCAGAGCGTACAGGTGCCAGGCGCTCAGTTCGCGCAGCATCAGCGAGTTGCTGTCGAGGTCCTCGATCAGGGTTTCATACGTCTTCGGCAGCGTCAGGCGGTCCGGCGGCAGGAAGTGGAGCAGCTCCATGATCCGGGTCGCCACGTTCGACTTGATCGTGTACTTCTCGCGCAGCAGGTCGTTCAGCTTGTAGTCGTTGTCGCGGTCGAGGGCGATCCAGTTGCGCAGCACCTGGATGCACGCCTGGCGCACGTCGGGGGCGTTGCTCTCCGAGTTGAACTCGTCGATGATGCCGGCCAAGTCGTCGAGGGCCGACAGCCCGCGCACGGCGAGCTGGCGGGCGGCGGGGTCCGGCGAGCGCAGCATCTCGGCAAGGGCGGTGTCGATCGCCTTGCTCTGTAGGTTGCGGGCCAGGTTCTCGTTCGCCTTCAGCACGGCGTTGCGCCGTTTCCCGTCGTCGCCCGGAGGCAGGGCCGGCATGCCGCTGTACCATTCGAGCAGTTGCACCGGCAGCTTGCTCGGGTTGCTCACGCCGTCCCAGCTGTCCTTCGACACGAACATGGTCGGCAGCAGCGCGAACGTCAGGTCGCCGACCTTCAGGATCGACGAGCCGGTCAGCGCGACGCACACGACGGTCGATTTCGGCCCCTTGCGCGTGTTGTCGTTGCGGTCGGGGTAGAACGGCTCCTTCGGGTCGAAGCTGGTCCAGCGGTCGATGGCGACGGCGGAGTCGGGACCTTCGAGCAGCAGGTCGAGATAGTCCATCTTCCCCTGGGTCGGATCCTCCAAACGCACGCGGACATGGGCCGCCTTCGCCCCCTTCGGTGTGGCGACCACGATGCGGCCGCGTCGCAGCGTCATGTCGAGGTCGAGCTTGTCGTCGGCGTGGATCTCGGCGATGCTTTCGAGGATGTGCGACTGCTGCGTCACTTCGGGGAGGTTGCCCCACAGCGTGAGCTGCGCCCCCTTGGCGAGATTGACGGTGTTCTTGACGCCGGGGATGCTCATGAGGAGCCGGCCGGACGAAATGTCGCCGTCGCGGCCGGGCAGACGTTTCCAGTCGATCTTGTCGGGGGGGGACTGCAGCAGCACCGCCGGATCCTTCGGGCCTGCCGCCGCGAGCCGGCCGACCACCGCGACCTTGTTGCTCGGCGGGCCGAACGGCACGTCGGGGATCATCGGCCCCGGCGGCGGCTCGATCGGCTTGACCTCGATCTTCTTCTCTTCCGCGGGATCCTTCTTGTCGTCCTTCTTCGTTTCGACCGGATCCTTCTTCTCCTCGCCGCTGTCGATTTTCTTCTCCTCGCCGCCGTTCCCCTTCTTGTCCTTGTTGGGATCGACCTCGGCGCGGGGTCCGTTGTTGTCGGGGTCGGTGACGGGCGTGCTGTTGTTGAGGATCTGCCAAAGGGCGACGAACAACAGACTGGCCGCTGCCACGCCCGCCCCCGCCAGCAGCAGCCGGTTGCGCAGGCTGCTCTTCTTCCCCATCGACGGCATGCCGAGACGTAGCGTCTCGTCGGGGTCGCCGGCGATCTCCGTCGACAGGTCGAGATCGGGCTTCGACACGGCCTTCGGCGGCTTGCGGTACGGGATCGACTCCGGCCCCTTCACCAGGGCGTACATCCGCTGCTTGGCCGACGGCGGCACCAGCGCAGGCTCGCCCAGCACCAGGGTCAGGATCTGATGGCAGGCGGCGACCTCCGCCAGATGCACCTCGGACGCCAGGCAGATCTGCTCCACCTCGGTCGACTGCTCCGGCGTCACCTCGTTGTCGAGGTAGTCGGCGATCGTGTTCGGGTCGATGCCGCCCGGCCCCGGCGGCGGCGTCGTCAACCGGCGCTTGCGGGTCACTTCCTTGATCTTTTTGATGAGTTCCTGCGCCTGGTCGCTCTCGGCCGCCTTCTGGCCGATCACGCGCGCCTGGGCCGGTTCGAGCGTGTCGTCGAGGTACGAGAGCAGCGTTCGCAGGGTGAGCCGCAGCGGTTGGGTCATGGCCGAGGTTCCTTGTGGCGGGGAGAATCGTCTGCGGATATAAGTGGCGCTCGGCGGCGGCCGTCGTGCAGCATTCCGCGAAAATCTTTCCCGCTTCCTTGGGAAGAGACCGGCGAATCAGCCGTTGTAGCTGCCGCCGTGGTCGACGGAGAAGTTCTCGAAGCGCATGAACTGCTTGACGTACATCAAGTTGACTTCGCCGGTGGGGCCGTTGCGCTGCTTGCCGATGATGACCTCGATCAGCCCCTCCTGCTGGCCCGGCTCGTGGTAGTCGGGGCGGTGCAGCAGCATCACGGTGTCGGCGTCCTGCTCGATGGCGCCCGACTCGCGCAGGTCCGACAGGCGGGGCCGATGGTCCTGCCGGTCCTCCGACCCGCGATTCACCTGCGCGAGTGCTACCACGGGCAGCTCCAGTTCGCGCGCCAGTCCCTTCAGGCGCCGCGAGATCGTCGCTACCTGCTCCTGGCGGCTGTCGCGCTTGTTGTCGGGGTCGATCAGTTGCAGGTAGTCGATCACGACCAGCTTCAGCCCGTGCCGGCGCTTCAGGCGCCTCGCGTTGGCGGCGATGCGCAGCAGGTTCTGCGCCGGCGTGTCGTCGATGAACAGGGGCGACTCGCTCAGGATGCTGCCCGCCTCGATGAGCCGGTGCGTCTCGTCCTCGTTGAGATGGCCGCGGCGCAGCTTGTAGCTGTCGATGCGGGCCTGGCAGCACAGCAGGCGCTCGGCCAGTTCGATCTTCGCTTGCTCCAGACTCACGAACAATGCCGGGGTGCGGTCCTCGACGACGACGTTACGGAGCAGGTTGAGCGCGAACGCCGTCTTGCCCACGCTGGGGCGAGCGGCGATGATGACAAGCTCGTTGTTCTGCATGCCGCCGAGCAGGTTGTCGAGATCGAGGAAACCCGTGCGGATGCCGCTGATCTCGTCGCCCCGGCTGCGGCGGAAATCGAGGCGCTGGTAGGCCAGGTTGATCGCCTCGCCCAGCGTCGCCATCTCGCCGGTGATCCCCAGCTCGGCGATCTCCAGGATGCGCCGCTCGGCCGAGTCGAGCAGTTCCTGGGGCGGCTGCGTCTCGTTGAAGGCTTCCTGCTGCACCTCGCCGCAAGCGCGAATCAAATTACGGACAATCGCCTTGCCGCGAATCAGGTCGGCGTAGTACTTGACGTTGGCGGCGCTGGGGGCGTCGTTCCACAGGTTGACGAGGTAGCCGACGCCGCCGATCTCCTCCAGCAGCTTCTGCTCCATGAGGTAGCTGCCGAGCAGGGCGACATCGACCTGCGAGTCGCTGCTCCGCAGGTTCTGGATCGACTCGAAGATCTTGACGTGGGCGTAGACGTAGAAGTCGTTGGCGCGGACGTAGTTAGTCACCTCGTCGACGAGGAACGAGTTGCGCAGCAGGCTGCCCAGCAGGTAGCACTCGGCCTCGCGGTTGTGCGGCGGCAGGTGGACGACGCTGTCGGTGGGGCTGTCCATGCGCTGGCTCCGATGCGGGAAAGGACCATCAACGCGAACAGCCCGGTCCTGCGCGGACCGGGCTGCCGATTGTAACCGAATCGCGCTTCAAAAGCGCTACTTCTTGGCGTCGGTCTGCTTGAGGGGGACGACCATGACCTTGACCTTGGCCTCGATGTCGTAGCCGAGGGCGAGGGCGACTTCGTAGATGGCGCATTCCTTGATGACGCCGTCGAGCTTGACCATGTCGATCTCGACCTTGAGGTTCTTGCCCTTGAGCGCTTTCGAGATCTCGGCGGCGCCGACGGAGCCGTAGAGGTGGCCTTCGTCGTTGGCGTTGGCCTCGATGGTGACGTGCGGGACGCGGCCGATCTGCTCGGAGAGGGCCTTGAGGTCGGCGACCTTGGCTTCGCGGGCTTCGCCGACGCGCTTCTTGTAGGTTTCCAGCTGCTTGAGGTTGTGCTCGCTGGGGGCGGTGGCGAGGGCCATGGGCAGGAGGAAGTTGCGGGCGTAGCCGGGCTTGACCTCGACGAGGTCGCCCTGCTTGCCGAGATACAGGACGTCCTCGGTCAAGACGAGCTTGATGTTGCCGTTCCGCCCCTTCATCAGATTGCGCTTGGCGTGTTTGGTCGTCATGGTCTTGGCCTACCAGTCAGGCGTGCGGGCAAGGCTCGCACGCGGGTGAGCATTCCTGGGAACGGGGCGGGAACCTTCGCAGGTTCCCGCCGAGAATCAACTTCGAAACCACGTCAGAACGGAATGTCCTCGTCGCCGCCGGGCCGAGGGGCGCTGGCGGGGGGAGGCGGGGCTTCGGCTTCAGGCTCGGGGGGGTGGTGGTCGTAGTCGTCGCCCGCTGGGGCGGGGGTCTGTCGCCGAGGGGCGGGAGCGGCAGCGGGAGCGGCGCCGGAGCGGGGAGGAGCGCCCATGCCGTCCTGGCGCGGCTCGAGGAACTGGAAGTTGTCGACGACGATCTTGAGCTTGGAGCGGTTGCTGCCGTCCTGGGCCTTCCACTGGTCGAGCTGGAGATGGCCTTCGATGAAGACCTGGCTCCCCTTGCGGAGATACTGCTCGACGAGGTCGGCCTGCTTGCCGGTGTCGCCGCGGTTGAAGGCCTCGACATCAAGGAAGACAGGATCGTCCTCGTACTGGCCGGTCTGCGGGTTCTTGCGCTTGTTGTTGACGGCGTAGCCGAACTTGGCGACCTTGCCGCCGTTGGCGAACATGCGGACTTCGGGGTCGCGGGTGAGGCGACCGATGAGCATGACTTTGTTCAGATTGGCCATGATGACACCTTGTGCAGCGAAGAGGGGACGGTTCCGCAGGCACCCACACACATGTTGGGAAGCAAACGCATCTTGGGAAAGAGTGTGCCGTCGCCCTAGCCGCATTCCATCATATACAAGATTCCAGTCCTGTCAAGCTAGTCGCGCGGTTCGCGTTCGCGACGACCGCGACGGTCGTCGCCGCCCCCGGTGACGTCGTCGGACGGGTCGTCATGGATGTTGTGCAGGGCGGTGGCGTGCTCCCCCTTGGCGACGTTCAGCATCGTCTCGACCAGCTTCGGCTCGATCTTGAGGACGAGCGAGCGGATGATCGTCTCGTTCAGCGTGCAGTCGCGCTCGATGTTGACGAGGTTCTTCCCCTCGGAGGAGAAGTAGGTGAGGTAGTACAGCCCCTTCTTGTGGTTCTCGATGGCGTAGGAGAGCCGGCGCTCGTCCCAGGGGCGGCAGACAAGAACCTCGGCGCTGTTGCGCTCGAGGATGGCGCGGATCTGCTTGTCCACGGCCTGGATGTCGCCGGCGACCTTGGTGGAGTCGAGGAGGAACATGCATTCGTAAACGTTGGCTGGCATCGTTGGCTTGCGTCCTTTGAGAAAACCGTCGCTTGGGGGGAGGGAGCGGGCCGACTTCGGCGTCAACCGTTGTACTGGTTCATGCACTTCTGGATCCCGTGCCTCGCCCACAGGAAAACGCCCTGGGCCGCCTGCTGGATCGCGTCCTCGATCACCGGCTTCTCGGTGGGGCGGAAGCGGCCGAGCACATGGTCGGCGGCGTCCGTTTCACCGGGGGAATCGACCCCGATCCTAAGACGGGCGTACTCGTTGGTCGCCAAATGGCTTTGGATGTCCCGCAGGCCGTTGTGCCCGCCGTGCGTCCCTTTGGCCCGGAAGCGGAGCTTGCCCAGCGGCAGGCTGATGTCGTCGGCGACCACGAGCAGGCTGTCGATCTCGATCTTGTGGAAGTCGATGGCCTGCCGCACCGACCGACCGCTGAGGTTCATGTACGTTTCCGGCTTCAGCAGCAGGATTTTCTCGCCGTCGTCCAGCCACTCGGCGACCTGGGCGTCGAAGCGGCTCTGGAAACTCCCCACACTGGGGCTGGCGGCGAGCAGGTCGAGGACGGCGAAGCCGACGTTGTGCCGGGTGCCGTCGTACTTCCTGCCCGGATTGCCCAGCCCGACGACGATTTTCATGGCTGCGTCCGCGGAAGCGTCCCCCGGAGGGAACGCTACTCCGCTCCCTCTTCCTTCTCGGCCTTCTTGCCGATGATTTCAGGCTCCGCCACCTCGCCCGCTCCGGCGTCGTCTTCATCGACCTTCGGGCTGCACTGCACGACGATCGCTTCCGGCTCGTTCATCACCACCACGCCTTCGGGCAGCTTCAGGTCGCTGACGTGGATGACCTGGTTCAACTGCAGCTCGACGACGCTGACGCGGATCGACTCCGGGATGCTGACCACCAGGCACTCGATGTGCAGGCTGTGGATCGGCTGCACCAGCACGCCGCCGGCGGTGACGCCCGGCGCGACGCCACGCAGTTCGACGCGGACATCGATGTGGATCTTCTCGTCGGCGGCGACGCGCGTGAAGTCGACGTGCAGGATCTCCTGGCCGAACGCGTCCCACTGCACGGCGCGGATGAGGGCCTTCTCGACCTTGCCGTCGTGCTTGAGGTCGATGATGCGGGCGCCCTGCCGGATCGCCTTGCTGATCCCGTCGGTCGGGATCGTCAAGGAAACCGTGGCTTCCTTGTGGCCGTAAACGACCGCGGGGGTCTGGCCCAGCTTGCGCAGGCGGCGAGCGATGTGGCTCCCCGACGTCTTGCGTTCCTGCACGTCCAAAACGACCGTCTCCGCCATGGCACACGACTCCTGAAGGCATCCCGCCGAAACAACAGGAACACCTGGAAAAGCAACGGGGTGTTCCGCGAGGACCGGAAAGTAGGAAGGGTTATTATGCGAAGGCGAAGAAACGCCAGCAAGAGGGGGGCGGAAATATTTGCCCGCCAGCGCAGGCGGCGAACGGAGCAGCGGCAGCAGTTGTTCTCCCCTCTCCCCCCGCTGCAACCGCCGAATCGAACGTCCGCGATCTTGTCGCGGGGGGAGAGGGGCGGGGGTGAGGGGGGCTGTTCCTTGTCCACCGTTTACGTTTCTTATGGTTCTGGAATCGGCTTGCCCCCCTCACCCCCATCCCCTCTCCCCCCGCGACATGGCCTTTGAAACGAGAGGTTGCCCTTGCAGCGGCGGGAGAGGGGGGCCGGACCATGCCGATTGACAATTCACGGATTGCTCTCGGCAAGTTTTCTTGCCCGTCCGCCGAATCGTCGGCGGCACTGGACTTCGTCGCCGCCATCCAAATAACAATCCTCTGCGAAGGCCCTCCCCGGCCGGTGAACCTCGACGAACTGCACGCAACCAAGGAGCACGGATGGCGTCCGCACGATGGCACGCGCTGGGCCAGCTGATCGTCTCGCGCGTCCGCGAATTCATCCGCGAGCCGCACGCCATCTTCTGGGTGTACGGCTTCCCGATCATCCTCGCCATCGGCCTGGGCCTGGCGTTCTCCAACAGCGAGACGAAGCCGCCTCCCGTCGATGTCGCCTCCGACAGCCCGCTTCCCGAACGCGCCAGGGAGATCGCCGCGCAGCTCGAAAAAGCCGACTTCGACGTGAAGCGGGTTCCCGCTGAGCAGTGCATGGCCCGCCTGAACCGGGGCAAGACCTCGCTCTACGTCGTTGTCCACGCCGACCATCTCGAATACGTCTTCGACAAAGCGCGGGCGGAAGGCGTGCAGGCGCGCTACTGGATCGAAGCGGTCACGTCGCGCCCCTACACAAAGGGCAAGCTTGACAGTGTTGAGACCGCTGTCAACCGGCCCGGCACGCGCTACATCGACTTCCTGCTCCCCGGCCTCATCGGCATGAATCTCATGGGGGGCGGCCTCTTCGGCGTCGGCTTCGTCCTCGTCGACATGCGAGTCCGCAAGCTCTTCAAGCGCATGATGGCCACGCCGATGCGCCACAGCGACTTCCTGTTGTCCCTCATCATCTCGCGGCTCTTGTTCCTCGCTCCGGAGATGGGCAGCCTACTGCTGCTGGGGGGATGGTGGTTCGGCGTGCCGATTCACGGCTCGGTCGCGGTGGTGCTGCTCACCATTTTCCTGGGAGCGTCGGCGTTCGCGGGCATCGGGCTGCTGCTGGGCTGCCGCACCGAGAAGACCGAGACGATGTCGGGCCTCAGCAACCTCGTGATGCTGCCGCAGTATCTGCTGTCGGGCATCTTCTTCTCGCCGGAGCGGTTCCCGGACTTCATGCAGCCGATCATCCAGGCGCTGCCGCTGACGCAGCTGAACGAAGCCCTGCGCGAAGTGATGCTGCGGGGCTTAACGTTTATGGAAGTGGCGTGGCGGCTGGGCATCCTGACGGCGTGGACCGTCGTCACGTTCGGGCTGGCGCTGCGCTGGTTCAAGTGGCGTTGAGCGCGGCGCTTCGTGATAATGACGACCCAATCGTGGCGAGTGGGGGAGTCCGCCCCCTGCTCGGCCCATCGTTGAATCATTTGAATGATAATATGGTTGCAATGCTCCCTGGATTTGATATACATCTCTGAAACTTCGCCCCATGATCCGCCTTTTCTTGGTTCCCATTTTGGAGCACCTCTCATGGCACGCACCAGCAAGACCGACGGAAGCAGCAAGTACGCCTACTTCAAGCAGCTGTTCGAGAAGCATCCCGAACTGACCAAGGGCAAGCAGAACGAAGCCATCCTGAAACACTACCGCGCCGACCACGGCATGGCCGAGAACGCGGAACTGGACAAGAGCGTGAAAAGCTCGATGGCGAACCTGAAGAGCCTGGCCCGCAAGAAGCTGCGCGGCAAGCCCGCCGCCGCCTCCACGAACGTCGCCTCGGCCCCGGCGTCGCGCGCCACCAGCAAGCTGGAGCACCTGGAGGAGCTGATCGACGACTGCCTGACGACCGCCCGCAACCAGGACCGCGAAGGCCTGAAGGACGTGCTGAACCTCCTCCGCCGCGCCCGCAACGAGGTCGTGTGGAAGCTCGGCCAGTCGTGATTTCCTGGCGAGCCGGCCCCTCACGGGGCTTCGGCTCGCCCTCCATTCCGAACAATCGCTACCTTCGCTCGTTTCGCCGCAAGATCCGCATTTCGCCCGTCTCGCAAGGTCGCCTTGTGGTTGACAGCTTCCGGTCCCCTGTTACCATGAGGCGAATCAGCCGCCCCAATCGTCCGATTCATCGGACGAAGCGGCGCACGCCACGCATCCAAATCGCTGGTCGAAACGGAGTTCCCTTGGCCGGCCCATGAGAACTCGCATGTCGCTCAACCAGCTCCGCTTCA
>JAYSSW010000044.1:0-2424 GCA_043720335.1 Planctomycetia bacterium | reverse complement strand
ATCTCGCCGCCTCAGTCGGCGGCGGGCTTGATAGGGATGTGATGAATGGGACGTGCGTGTGGTCATTTTCACGCATCCAGATCGGGGTTGCTTTATTCCCGGGAATCTTGTTCTTTGATGAAGGTCTGCGCGCCGAACACGCCACTTCTGCGGCCAGCAACCATCGTTCCGCGCGGAACGCCTGTGCCGATCCTGCCCCACGTTCCGCGTGGAACGTCGTTTTCACCTCGCAAGTTTTCATCTCGCAGCGATTCCACTCAACCTCCTCGTTTCCTGTCTGCTGACCACTGACCACTGACCACTGACCACTGCTCGCCTTGTCACGTTTTCCGGCTTCGTGCTAGGATGCTCGCGCATGGACGATCCTGGCGCCTTCACGGAGGAGAAGCGAATCATGGAAAAGAAACGGCTCGGTCGCGGGCTTGACGCCCTCATTGGCAACGGCAACGGAGAGACGGCGGTCGCGGAGATGCCGGCCGACTCGCAGGTCGCCGTCGAACGCATCGAACACAACCCGTACCAGCCCCGCAAGTCGTTCGACCGCGACGAGCTGGCTTCGCTGAGCGCCAGCATCCGCACGCACGGCGTCCTTCAGCCGATCGTCGTCCGCGCGAAGGGGGACCACTTCCAGCTCATCGCCGGCGAACGCCGTCTGCGGGCAGCCCAGGAAGCGGGGCTGACGCAGGTGCCGGTCCACCTCGTCGATTTCAACGACCAGGAAGTGCTGGAGGCAGCCCTCGCCGAGAACATCCACCGCAGCGACCTGAACGCCATCGAAAAGGCGCAGGGCTTCAAGGACTACCTCGACCGCTTCGGCATGAACCACGAACAGCTCGCGCAGCGGCTCGGCCTGGCGAGGCCGACGATCACCAACCTCGTCAACCTGCTGGAGCTGTCGCCCGAGGTGCAGGAAGGGGTCAGGCTCAACCAGATCAGCGAGGCCCACGCCAAGCTGCTGAAGGGGATCAAGAACAAGGACCGCCAGGTCGCGATCTTCAAGCAGATCGTGGCGATGGGGCTGAGCGTGAAGGCGGCCGAAAGTCTGGTCCGCGACGAGAAGGACGGCCAGCACGAGCCGGCGCGCAGCGGCGAGGCGCGCGCGGCGGGCGCGGCGGAGCCGGCGGTCGAGAAGACGCCGCACGTCAAGGGGATCGAGGACGAGCTGCGCCAGAAGCTGGCGATGCCGGTCGAGATCAAGCTGCGCAGCAAGGACAAAGGCCAGCTGGTCGTGCGCTTCGAGTCGAACGACGACTTCATGCGCCTGCTGGACATGCTGCGGAAGTGACGCTGCGGATCGCCGCCAAAATCAACCCTGAGCGCAAGCGAGGGGATCGCACGGCACGAAGCTGCGACGCGATCCTATCGCTTGTGTCCAGGGTCGTACTCCGCTCGGCCAGGAATGAGACTTCGCAGGACCGTTTTGGTGCAGGCGGACCGCCTGCTTTGACGTCCGATGCAGGCGGACCGCATGCACCACAAGGAAGGACGACTCTGCAATCGTCTCATTCCTGCCATGAAACGAAGCAAGCCAGGGAGACGTCTCCCTGGCTGGCTTCGTTGGGTGATCGGAGGTCACGCCGCCGCCGACAGCTTCCTCGGGTCGGGGGCGTCGCACAGCCTTGTCTCGGCGACCCGTTCGCCGGTGCAGTTGTAGTAGAGGATGCGGTTCTCGTCGCCGGCCCAGATCGCGAAGTTCTTGAGCAGCCGCGGGCCTTGCACCTGGAAGAACAGCCCGCAAGGCCGGCCTTGGCGGGTGATGAGCGCCTGTTGCAACGGCGTCTGCGCCGGGTCGAGATGGTCGTTTCGGCAGAGCATGTCCAGCACATGGCTGCGCAGTTCGTCCAGCGTCGGCAGGGAAGCGACGTCCTTCATCGGGGAGAGCCTCGTGGGGATGGGATCAGCAGGAGCGGTGCTGAAAGGATCGTCCAACGCGGCGGGGCTTTGCATGCGATGAGGAAGCTGGGAGGAAAATGCCGGGCCGGTCGTGCCGGGTCTACCAGCCATGCAGCTGACGCAGCGCTTCGTAGACGACGATGCCCGCAGCGGTCGAGAGGTTGAGGCTGCGCACGACGCCGCTGCCCGGCATCGGGATCGCCAGCGTGCGTTCGGCGTGCCGCTCCAGCACCTCGGCAGGCAGCCCGCGCGATTCCGGGCCGAACAGCAGCACGTCCCCCGCGCGGTAGGTCGCCGAGGTGTGATGCTTCGTTGCACGGGCGCTCAGGCAGTAGATGCGCGTGTCGGGATCGAGCGTGCGTTCAAACGTTTGGAGCGTGTCGTGCAGGCGGATGTCGATGGCGTCCCAGTAGTCGAGGCCGGCCCGTTTGAGCTGCTTGTCGTCGATGCGGAAGCCGAGCCGCCCGACGAGGTGCAGCACACATCCCGTCGCTGCGCAGAGGCGCGCGATGTTGCCGGTGTTCGGCGGGA
>JAYSSW010000043.1:0-5194 GCA_043720335.1 Planctomycetia bacterium | reverse complement strand
CGCAGCCCGCTGGAATACCTGCGCAGCGCCGTGGAGGCCCGCCGCGCCGGGCTGCCGTGCCCCGCCATGCTCGCGCAGCGGTGAACGGTTACGAAAATAGAAGGATGGCAGCAATCACGATGGCGAAAAGCCCGACAGCGCCCCCCGCGAACCAAAGCCATCGATGGCGCATGCTTTCAAGAATGAGTGAAGTGGATGCAACAGGGCTTGCCAACGACGGAATGGCGAGCTCGGCAAGATTTGCTATCGGCAAAGAGGGCGCTTCTATTTCTGGAGAGGCGAGCATTGCTATCGGTAGAGCTATCACTTCTACTTCTTGCGAGGAGAGGACCGCCGGCGGAGTATCGATCACATCAGCGAACTTCAATGAAGGTTCGGAGGCTGCCGCAGAGAACAGCCCAGGGATCTCGCACGCGGCGATCCATTTCTTCGAGCCATCTTGCAGCAACATGTCCGGGGCAACCAAATCTCCATCGCTGGCGAGCGAGCGAAGTTGCTCCCAAGAATAGCCCCCGAGTTTCACTTTGCCGTGAGCAATGTACCATTGGTCCATGAATGCCCCCGTTCCAAAAAAACCAGTAGGAAAGCAACGCATACGATGCGTATGCAACTTACGGAAATTCTAACATTGCGTCAAACTATGCGCGATGGCATTTTTGCGTACGTGCAATCGAGCAGCTTCCCGCGTCGGCACCATGTTCTTCGTCGATACCGACGCGACATTTATTTCAAAGGTCGCGCTAGAGCGGGAAATCCGCATTTCTGCATGCCATTTGTGCCGTTGGCAATCACAAGGTTGTTATTTCCCGAAATTCAAGTCAGGTTCGGCAGCGCGCCTTCGCGGCAGAAGTTGGGGTTGCCGAAGCGGTCGATGCGGTGGCCCATGCCGTGCGCCAGGGCCAGTAGCAGGCGGTTGTGCGGCACGCGGCTGTAGCGCAGCGAGCGGCCCATGCGGAAGTCGAGGCCGCCGCCCACCATCACGAACGGGATGTTGTCGAGCGTGTGCGAGTTGCCCTGGCCCAGTTCGTTGGTCCAGACGATGGTCGTGTTGTCGAGCAGCGTCCCTTCGCCGCCCGGCTCGCGCGTCTCCGACAGCCGGCGGGCCAGGTACGCCATCTGCTCGCAGTACCAGCGGTTGATGCGGGTGAGCTGCTCCTGCGCGGGGGCGTCGTTGTTCGGGCGGTGCGACAGCTCGTGGTGGCCTTCGCTGATGTTCAGCCAGTTCATCCGGGCCATGCCGACCGAGTTGGTGAACTGCAGCGTGGCGACGCGGGCGAAGTCGTTGACGAAGCTGTTGACCATCAAGTCGATCTGCATCCGCGACGTGCGCGGGATGTTGTTGTTCTCGTTGCGGACGTTCGGCTCCAGCTGCGGGACCGCGTGCTGCGGCGCCCCGGCGCGGTCGGCGCGCAGGTCGCGCTCCATCTCTCGGACGAACGTGGCGTGCTCGTCGAGCAGCCGGCGGTCCTCGGCGCTGACCGCCGACGCGACGCGCTGCAGGTCGCCGCGCAGCTCGTCGAGGACGCTGCGGACCGTCTCCTGGTCGCGCATGCGGCCGTAGAGCCGGGCGAACATCTGGTACGGGTCGTCGATGGGGGAGATCGGCCGGTTGGCGCCGGCGTAGACCATGCGGGTCCAGGTGTCGGCGCGGTTGGGGACCATGACGCCGAACTCGAGCGAGCCGAAGCGGGTTCGCGTCGTTTCTTCACTTTGCAGGTGGTTCTTGATCTCCTGGTCGATGGAGATGCCGCGCGCCCAGCCGGCCGGCGTGTCGCTGCCCCCCTGCACGTTGCCCGGGAACAGTTCGACGCCGGTGAGCAGGCAGCCCATGCCGCGCATGTGGGCGTCGCCGTCGCCGCGAACACGGTCGCAGACGCCGTGCAGGGTCAGAGTGCGGTTCTTGAACGGTTCGAGCGGGCTGAGGCTTTCCTTCAGCGTGACGTCGGCGAGGTTGCCGGCGGCGTCGGGCCAGAACGTGCTGGGGACGACGCCGTTGGGGCTGAACAGGATGACGAGGCGTTGCTTGCGGCGCTGCTGGTTGGCCAGCGCCATGCTTGGCAGGTTGCCGATGAACGGCAGGGCGGCCGCGCCGACCCCGAGGCCCTTGAGGAAATCGCGGCGCGTGCGTTGCATGGTCATCTGGTCGGCCCTTGGATCGATGGCGTGAAGGATGCTGGCGGGATTGTGCGCAGTACGGCAAGTGTAGTTGAACTTAACGTCAGCCGTCCGGCGTGTCAAGGAGATGCTGCAGCCGCGCCGCCAGCTCGTGCGGCAGTTTCGCCAGCCACGACGAGTCGACGAGGCCGACACGCATCATGTCCTCCAGATGAACCTGGTCCTTGCGTCTGTTCGACAGCAGTTTCATTTCCACCAGAGATTCGAGCTTGATGACATTGAAGTTAGCGGGGTCGAGTACCGTCACAATTTCTGGTGAAGGCAACGGATGATCGGGCCGTATTTTTTCCCCAGAGAAGAGAAGATGGATCGCTTCGCTCGGTTTGCCTTCGATTCCGTCGCGAAACATGACCACGTCAAGAAGTTCGCCATGAACGAAACCAGCCTGCTCCAAGGCGGCTGTGATTGCCGGCAGATCGCTTCGGCGGACCAGCAAATCAACATCGCGCGTGGTGCGAACCGCTCCCTCGTCGATTGTCGCCACCCACGAAGCAACGGCGTTGCCGCCGACGACCGCATAGAGCAAGCCAGAATGATTGAGGGCTTGCGTCGCTCTCAGCAGACGTTCTCGCACTTTCGCCACTGCTCGCTCCATTCGGTCGAGGATGTCGAAGCCCATGCCAACGGCTTGAACCGTCCAGCGAGAATCGGCTGCAGATATCGGGTTCGCTGGATTGGTCATTGAACGCTCGTGTGGGAAAACCAATTGGCTACGTTGGAAACGCCTCTGCCATATAGCCCCCGGCTTGCCGGGGGTGCGACTTGACGCACGTCCGTTCAACAAATCCCGCTCGACCTCGCATTGCACCCCCGCCCGGCAAGCCGGGGCTATATGGCTACTTCTTCCCGCGCTCCGGCAGCGCCGTCTGGGCGACGATCTCGACCACCAGGCGGCGGATGTGGAACTGGCGGTCGGCGAAGATGCGCGTCAGTTCCTGGAGCTTGTCGCTGCCGAACGCCTGGATTGGCTGCTTGACGAGGTGGTGGAACAGCCGGGCGACGAACGCCTCGTGGGCCTCGTCGCTGCCGGCCAGGAATTTGGCGAGTTCCTTCGCGTCCTTGAACTTGACGGTGTCGCCGGAGCGGGTCGTGAACTGGCCGGTGGCGTCGATCGGCTTGCCCTTCTCCTGGTCGCGGAAGCGGCCGATCGCGTCGAAGCTCTCCAGCGTGAAGCCGAGCGGGTTGATGACGTTGTGGCAGCTCATGCAGTTCTTCGGGCTGGTCTGCAGCGCGATGCGCTCGCGCGTGTTCAGCTTCGGGTGCAGGTCGGGCGCCAGCGGCGTGAACGCGTCGGGGGGCTGCCGCAGCGGCACGCCCAGCACGTTGCGCGTGAGGAACACGCCGCGATGGATCGGCGAACTCGTCTCGGTGTACGCCAGGTTCGCCAGCAACAGCGGATGCGTCAGGACGCCCGACCGCTCGCCCGGCTTCGGCGTCGCTTTCTGCATCGGCGCGTCGGCGGGGAGTTCGACGCCGTACAGCTTCGCGAGCCGGCCGTTCAGGTAGAGATGGTCGGCGAGGAACAACTGGCGGAAGTCGGACGTGTCGGACCAGACGATCTCGTCGAGAAAGCGTTCGAGCGAAACGCCCAGGTCCGACACCGCCGCCGCGTCGAAGCCGGGGAAGTGCTTGGCGTCCTTCGGCAGCTCGGCGACCTGGTCGAGATTCAGCCAGCGCATCAGGAAGCCGCGCACCTTGGCATGAGCGCGCGGGTCGGCCAGCATGCGCTCGGCCTCGCGGACCACGTCGTCGCGCGTGGCCAGCTTGCCGGTCGCGGCGGCTTTCATCAGATCAGTATCAGGTGGCGAATCCCACAGCGCGAACGAGATGCGTGCCGCGACATCGAACGCCGACTCGCTCGTCTCCGATGCCGGGGCCGCTGGCTCGCGGTAGAGGAAGCGTGGCGATTGCAGCACCAGCAGCACAACGCGCTTGACGGCCGTTTCGGGATCTTTCGCGACCTCGAATTGGCGGTCGATGTAGAGCTGCTTCTGCTCCGTCGTTAGCGGCTTGCGGAAGGCCCGCTCGGCGAGCTTCACGCAGAAATCCTGGAGCTGCGTCTTGCGGTTGGCCGCGTCGGCGCGAACGCCGCTCAGCTCGGCGAGGTTGGCCGCGACGTAGCTGGCGGCCTCGATGGCGCCGTCGGTCGTCGCCTGCACCCACGCCTTCGAGACGGCGGTGCCACGCTCGTAGCCTGCGCTGCGGTCGTCGGGCGGAATCGCGATCGGCAGCGCGAACGTCGTCGAAGCTGTCACTGGCAGCAGGTTCGTCTGCGGGATGATGTCGCTCGCCCTGCGCGGCGGCTTCCACTCCAGCGCGATCGTCGTCTTCACCGGCGGCCGCTTCTCCTTCGCCTCCTTGCGAACGCCGAGCGTCGCGCGCGCGAACTCCAGCTTCACCGGATAGGCCCGGCCGCCCAGCAGGTAGAGTGACCCTTTGAACTCGATGTCGCTGCCCGACTTCACCGACGCGTCGATGAGCGGCTTCTTCAGGTCGTTGACCCACAGGCGGGTGGAATGCTCGGTGCGGACGAGGAAGTCGTACAGCCCGGTCTCGGTAGCCAACACCGAGCCTTGCCAGGTGATGTTCAGCTCGCCGGTGTTCAGCTTCTCGAAGTCGGCGCTCTTTTCGCCGAAGTCGAAGCGGATCTCCGGATCGACGCGCGCGATGGCGAGGGCGCGTTTCTTCTTGTCGTTGGCCGCGAAGTACTCGCCGCGCAGGCCGTGCGGATCCTGCACGCCCGCCTTGCCGTTGCGGATGGGGCCGACCACGTCGGCGACGGCGTTGCGGTACTCGTTGACGGTGAGCCGCGACAGCTCGACGCGCGGAGCTTTGATCTTGGCCTGGGCGGCGGGCGAGTAGAACGCGTCGAAGACGTAGGCGGCCACCTTCTCCGCCTCGGCGCCGGTGCAGGTACCGGGCGCGTCCTCCGGCATCGTGCGGGCGATGTACTTCGTCAACTGCGGCAGCGTCCGGTTGCCCACGAGCGGCTGCGGATGCTCCTTCGCCCCCTCGCCCG
>JAYSSW010000042.1:0-10976 GCA_043720335.1 Planctomycetia bacterium | reverse complement strand
GGCGACACGCCCGCGCTCGCCGTAGGCGGGCGGCTAAACGGCGGCGGCTACTTCTTCGCGGCCTTGCGCTTGTACGTGATCTCCATCACCTTGAACTCCTCGCCCTTGGGAGCGGTGCGGAACATCTCCATGACCTGCTCGTCGGCGCTGACGATGCGGACGGTGTCGCGGGCCTTCATCTTCGTGCCGAACGACTCGTCCTCGCCGAGCATCGTGATGGTCTTCTTGGCGGCGTCATAAGTCCCCTCCATCATGATGATCGAGGTCGTCATCGAGTCGATCCAGGTGCTGACGTACTTCTGCTTCTTGGAATCGAAGGTCAGCACCCCCATGCCCTTGAAGGTGTCGCCGAAGAAGGCGCCGGTGAAGTCCTCCTTGAGATAGCGGCCGTCGAAGATCATGGAACGGGTCATGACGCCGGTCGTCGTGGTCGGATCCTTGCCAGGTTCCATCCACATCTTGACGGAGGCGTCGAACGTGCCGGCCAGGGGCGCGATGACCTCGTGCTCCTTGCCCGGCTTGGCGATGGGCGGACCGCCGCCTTCGTCCTTCTTGTCCTGCGCGCGCATCGACGAGGCGGAGGCGAGGAAGCCGACCGCGATGGCCGCCACGAAAAGCTGACCGAGGAATCGACGCATGATGTCTCCTTGCGTGATGAGTTACCGCGTGCCTCGCGGTGAACAGCCACCGCGAGCGGGAGAAAGTCAAACATTCCCGGACTACATTTGCAAGGTCGGCAGTTCGTCCGGCGCGCCGATTGTCGCGATCTGGTCGACGACGGTCTGCGCCAGCGCCAGATACGTCTTGGCCACGGCGCTGTCGGGGTGCTTGTGGACGATCGGGTCGCCGCCGTCGCCGCACTCGGCGATCTTCGGGTCGATGGGGATCTCGCCGAGAAATGGCACGCCCGCCTCGGTCGCCAATTTCCTGCCGCCGCCGTGACGGAAGATGTCGTAGCGCTTGCCGTCGTCGCCGACGAAGTAGCTCATGTTCTCGACGATGCCAAGGACCGGCACGCGGACCTGGCGGAACATCTCCAGCCCCTTGCGGGCGTCGATCAGGCTCACGTCCTGCGGCGTCGTGACGATCACCGCGCCCGACAATGGCGCCGTCTGCGTCATCGTCAGCTGGGCGTCGCCCGTGCCCGGTGGCAGGTCGATGATGAGGTAGTCAAGCTCGCCCCAGGGGATCTGCTGGAGGAACACGGTGAGGTACTTGTGGACCATCGGCCCGCGCCAGATCATCGGGGCTTCGGGTTTGACCCAGAAGCCCATCGACATGAGCTTCAGCCCGTGCCGTTCGAGCGGGAACTGGGTCGCGTTGGGGTCGTAGGTCTCCTGGACGCCCATCATGATCGGGATGCTGGGGCCGTAGATGTCGGCGTCGAGCAGGCCGACCCGGCGGCCCATCATGTGGAGGGCGAGGGCGAGGTTGGTGGCGACGGTCGACTTGCCGACGCCCCCCTTGCCGCTGGCGACCGCCACGACATGCTTGACCCCTGGCATCGCGATCTTCTGCGGAACGGCCCCTTGCGGCTGCATGGCTTTCTCTTTCCAAAACGGGTTGCGTTGGGTTCAAGCCCCAGGACGGAGGGAAGCGAAGTCCTGGGGGTGCGACCCGCGCCGTCTTCGACGGCGGGCTTGACAAATCATCCCATTACCGTTGCTTCGCACGGCACTCGGGGCACTGGCACAGCGCACGCAGGTTCTCCAGCGTGAACAGGCCCGAGTCGTGGCCGTCGCTCCAGACGATCTTGTACGCGTAGTAGCCGACCGGCTGGAACGCGGTCGGCTTCAGCGGCGTCAGCTCCGCCGGCTTCAGGATGCGGAACGGGTCGGCGGGCTTCGTGCGCTCGTCGTTGCAGCCGGCGCATGGGCAGCGCTCGCGGAGATGCTTCCAGGTGTGCGCGCCGTGGTGGCCGTCGCTCCATTCGATGAGCAAACGGTCGTCGCCGTCGCGCTTCAGCGAGAGCGGGCGCAGCGTCGTTGCAGGCGTTTCAGGCATGGTGCAGGTTCCCAGGATCGGTCCGCGTCCCACGGTGATTATAGGCATTCTGTCAACGAAAGAAGCCGCGGAGGGCGTCCGCGGCTTCTTGAGGGATCGGGCGTGTCGGTCAGTTGCCGACCGGGGCGAGCGCGGGGCGAGTCGCGGCGTCGACCACGTCGAGCACGATCTGGTTGTTCTGCTCGCGGGCGTTGACGCGGACGGCGCGGTTCTTCACCTGGAGGACGGCGTTGCTGGGCATGCGGTCGCCGCTCCAGACCAGCTTCTTGCCGTCCCACACTTCGAGGTTGAGGCTTCGCTTGGTGATCTGCCAGCCGTCGTTGAGCGACTCGATGGGGATGGAGGTGCTGCCCGGCACGTTGAGCGGCATAGGCATGGTGTTGCACTGCTTCTGCGTCGGCGCGGACCGCTTCTCGACGACCAGCTTCACCTCCGCCCCGTCCCAGGAGTTCGGCGCACGGCTCAGGAAAGACTTGGTCTTCACGTACTCGCCGGTGATCTTGATCTTGTTCTTCTCCGGCGCGATCGCCAGCTTGAGATCCTTCACCGGCTCCTTCGAGAAGTCCTTGCTGGCGAACTCGGCCGACACGATCTGGTAGTCCTGCCAGACGCGCGGGAGGAAGCGCTCGACGACGAACGGGATCGTGTCCCCCTTCGCCCCGGTGTTGAGGTCGGGCTTGCAGAACATGGTGAACGGCTTGCGGTCGACCTGCACGACCTCGTAGCTGACGCGCAGCTTGGCCATCGCGTCGGTGCGCTCGCTCCAGCCGACGGTGACGACCTTCGACTGCTCGACCGTCTGCTTGCCGTTGGCGGCGATGAGCCGGATCGTGTACATGCCCGGCTCGTCGAACGTGACGTAGCGGTCCTGCTGGGCGGCGACATCGTCGCTGATCTCCAGCGATTTCGATTCGCCCAGCGCCCAGATGCAGCGGTCGGCGTTCTTGATCTTCGCCTTGATCTGGTAGGCGGCCGGCGCGCAGCCGCCCGGCGTGAGGGGCAGCACGACGAACGACTCGATGGTCGGCGTCGGCGCGGAGTTGGGATCGACGGCGACGTTCACGCTGCGGTCGCCGTCCTCGCCGATGAGGTTCTGCAGCGACAGCTTGACCGCGTAGTTGCCGGCTTTGGGATAGACGTGCTTGATGAGGTCCTGCTTGGGGGAGAAAGGCTCGAGGGCGGAGCCGTCGCCGAAGTCCCACCAGCCCTGGGCGGCGTTGGTCGAGCGGTTGGTGAACGTGGCCGACAGCCCCTCCACCTGGCAGGAGAAGTTGGCGATCGGCTTGGCTGGCTTGATGGCGTTGTTGAACAGCGGCGTCACGTACATCAGCGTGGCGCCGGACACCAGCGCGAACACGCTGGTGAACGCCGTCTTGATGAGGCCGCCGAGAAATCCACCCTTGCCGCTGTCGTCCGCCATGACGATCCTCCTTGATCCAACTGCCAATTGTGCGACCGGAGTTTATGCGAAGCCCGGCCCGCGCGTCGAGACGAGTTTGCGCGGCAAGGAATCACGAGTCGTCGCCGCCTGGATTCTGCGGGCGCTCAACGGGGTTGGGGGATCGTGGACATCCGGCCACGCCACACCATCTCGCGTTCAGGCCGTGCGGCTTGTGCCGATTGCGCGTTCGACCCAGGGCGGAAATTCCCCGCAAACCGCCACGCCGTCTTTGGGCAAGCCATGATGATCGGGTAATCTGGTGGGACGACATCGTCTCGAACGACGGAGATCCAGCCATGATCCGCAACCTCGCACGCTTGTTCATCATTTTCGTGATCTGGACCTGGGCGCGCGGCCCGGTGCGCGCCCAGAACCTTGTTCCCGAAAAGCAGCCTGCGGAGCTGATCCCGGCGCCGGTCACCCTGGCGCCGATCATCGAGTACCGCGAAGGGATCGTCATCCCGCTGCCGCGCCCCGGCACCCGCGAAGTCTGGTCGAGCTACGGCATCGACAGCACCGGCCGCTTCCGCCCGCGCGTCGTCGCCACGCCCTACGGCGCCTTCAACCAACAGACGTTGCAGCCGTACCCCTGGCTGACGTACAACCCGCGCCTGTACCTCGCACGGTGAAGTGGTTGAAGGTTCAACCCCCACCAATCGCGTTGCTCATGGTGGGGCTTGGCACATTTCGATCTGCAATCCAAACTCTGCAATCTGCAATCCGAAGACCTTTTCTCCTCCCCCTGCCGTCGCGGTCCCGCTAACCTGTGGGGGAACGCGACTTTGGCATTCCAAGGAGAAAACACCGTGAACAGGCTGCTGGGCGCTCTCTCCCTCCTCGCGATCCTGTCTGTCTGCGCGCCGCTCGGCGCGCAGAACAAGATCGACCTCGCCTTCCAACAATCCCCGACCAAGCCGGCCCCCGATTGGCTGAAGATCATCGACCACGGCGAGCGCGATCCGCGCCTCAAGGGCTACTTCGCCCCCGAAGGCCTGAAGATCGAGATCGTCGCCGACGCGCCGGAGATCCTCAACCCCGTCGGCATGACCTTCGACGTGGACGGCAACCTCTACGTCATGGAATGGGTCGAGTCGCCCGGCGCCAACTTCCCCAAGTCGGAGATCGAGTTCACCTACAAGGACGGCACCAAACGCAAGGTCGCCATCATGCGCAAGCCGACCAAGGACCGCGTGAAGCTGCTGACCTACAACGCCGCCAAGGGGACCTACGACAAGGCGCAGGTCATCCTCGAAGACGAGCTGCCCTCCAGCATCCTCGTCCACGAAGGCTGGATCTACCTCACCGGCCAAGGCACCGTCCGTCGCTTCGCCCAGACCAAGCCGGGCGGGCCGTACGACAAGAAGGAAATCATCGCCCAGGGCTTCTGTGGCTACCACCACCATCAGGTTTCCGGCCTGACCATCGGCAACGACGGCTGGCTCTACATCACCTCCGGCGACGACGACAACTTCGTCGAAGGCTCCGACGGCAGCCGCGCCACCGTCCTCCGCACCGGCGCCGTCTTCCGCTGCAAGCTCGACGGCAGCAAGATGCACGTCCACTCCATCGGCTACCGCAACCCCTACCGCGACGTCGTCTTCGACTCCCACCACAACATGTTCCACGTCGACAACGACAACGAGGACGGCTCGAAGTTCACCGGCTGCCGGCTGATGCACGTCCCCGAAGGAGTCGACTTCGGCTGGCGCCTGCGCATGGGCGTCAACTGCTGCATCCCCGACTTCGTGCGCGGAGCGGTGTATGGCGAGCTGTCCGGCAAGGTCGCCCCGATGCTCAAGACCGGCCGAGGCTCGCCCGCCGGCCTGCTCATCGGCCAGGACAGCTTCTTCCCGAAACACTACCAGGGGCTGCTGCACTACCCCGACGTGTTCCGCAAAGTGATCCGCTCCTACCAGGTCGCGCCGAAGGGGGCGACGTTCGAGGTCACGCACGAATTCGAGCTGCTCAAGAGCGACGACCCGCTGTTCCGCCCCTGCCAAATGGTGCAAGGCCCCGACGGCGCGATGTACATCGCCGACTGGCGCACCGACTCCGGCGGCGCGGGCAAGCTGTGGGGCGACGGCAAGAACGGCCGCATCTACCGCGTCACTTGGGCGGGCACCGAAAAGGACCCCGCCATCCCCACGCGCGGCCTCGATAGCTGGTCCAAGATCGCGAAGTCATCCGACGCCGAGCTGCTGCAAGCCTTCGAGAGCAAGAATTTCACCGACCGCCACTGGGCGCGCCTCGAAATCGCCAAGCGAGGCGACAAGCAGCGCGGCCCGCTGCTCGCGCTGCTCAACGACGACAAGAAGCCGAGCACCGCACGCATCACCGCGCTCGGCGCCGTGCAGTCGTTCTGGAACGACGACGTGAAGAAAGCGTTCCTCGAACTGCTCACCGACGGCGACGCGAACATCCGCCGGCTCGCCGTCGAAGCGTTGTCGCTGAACGGCAAAGCGGGCGACCAGGCAGTCCACGAATCGCTGGTGCGCCTGCTCAACGAGGAAAACCTCGGCGTCCGCCGGGCGATGTACCTCGCGCTCGGCAAAAATAGCGCCGACGGCGTCGCCGATGTGCTCGTCAGCGCCGCCCAGTTCGACAACGGCAAGGACGAGTACCTTTCCGACGGCATCCTCCGCGCCATCGAAGCGACCGGCAAGAAGACGTTTCCCAAGCTGATGACGCTGGCCGACTCCGGCGAAGCGAAGGACCTCGACCGTCTGCTCGACATCTACTCCGCGTTCCGCACCCGCGAGGCCGCCGAGCAGATCCCGACGCTGTTGAAGCACTACCACGTGAAGGCGCCTCAGAAGGCCGCCCTCATCCGCAGCTACAACTACTACCAGCTCGACCCGCCGCTGTCGCTGGCGCCGCTCGCGAAGTACCTCGACGAACTGACGAACACCCCGCCGAAGGACGTGACCGCCGCCGAGTTGCTGCCGATGAAGCTGGCGGCGATGGAGGTGCTGGCGTCGAACAACGCGATGAACCCGGAGACGCTGCGGAAGAACCTCGTCGCGATGCTCGCCTCGGACGAGCTGGCCACGCGCCTCATCATGCTCAAAGCGATCGGCGATTCGCAAGTGACTTCCGCCACGCCGCTGCTTCTCGACCTGCTTGGCAAGTCGAAAGAAACGAAGGAGCGCGAGGTCATCCTGCAAACCCTGGGTACGCTCAAGGAACGCTCCGCGACCGGGCCGCTCGAAAAGCTGCTCGCCGCGAAAGGAACCGAACCCGAAGTCCGCGTCGAAACGCTGCGTGCCCTCGGCAGCATCGACAACCGCAAAGCCAGACAACTTGCCGAGGGGCTGCTCGGCGAGAAGGACATCACGCTCGTCCGCGAAGCGGTCGTGCTGCTCGGCCAGCAAGCCGACGGCGCCAAACTGCTCGGGAAGCGGTTCATCGAGAAGAAGCTCCCCCGCGCCCTCATGGCGGAGGTCGCCGGCTCGCTGCGGCAGTTCAACACGAGGGAACATCCCGACGTCTCCGAGCTCCTCGCTGACGTGGTCAAAGGCGGCCTGCTCCTGTCGCTGCAATCGAAGGACGATCTCGAACGGCTCCGCGTGCAGGTGCAGGAGAAGGGCAACGTCGCCCGCGGCCGCAACCTCTACCTCAGCCACCAGAAGCTCGCCTGCGTCACCTGCCACAAGCTCGAAGGGATCGGCGGCAACGTCGGCCCCGACCTCACCCGCGTTTGGGACACGCAATCGCTCGAAAAAGCGGTCGAGTCGATGCTCGATCCGAGCAAGGAAATCAAGGAAGGCTACCAGTCGTTCGTCGCCGTCACCAAGGGGGGGCAGGTCGTCACCGGCCTGAAAGTGACGCAGAACGACAAGGAACTGGTGCTGCGCGACACGACCGGCAAGGAGGTCCGCATCGCGGCGAATGACCTGGAAGAAGTGACCGTGTCGAAGAAGTCGCTGATGCCGGACGACGTGGTGAAGCACCTGAGCCTGGACGAATTCCTCGACCTGATCGCGTTCCTGCGCAGCCGGCCCGCCCAGGAGGAGCTGCGCGGCTGGGTGCTGTCTATGTGGACGGCCGGCCCGTTCGACGGCGACCTGAAGAAGCCGCAGCCGCCGGAGAAGAACCCCGACCCGACGGCGACGTACGAAGTCGACGGCAAAATGAAGATCGCCTGGCAGAAACTGCAAGCCGCCTCGACCGAAAACCTGCTGGCCGGCCAAACGCTTCTCAGCCGCGAGCCGAAGTCGCTGTACGGCCTGGCCTACGTCTACTCGCCGGAGAGCCAGGCCGCCAAGCTCGCGGTCGACCACAACCAGTCGCTGCGCGTGTGGATCAATGGCAAGTCGCTCGACGAGTTCAGCCGCGCCGCGATCCACACCGGCGAAGTCCCGCTCACGAAGGGCTGGAATACGCTGCTGGTCCGCTACACCCTGGAGGACCTGCGCCACCCGCCGCGACTGATGCTGCGCTTCGTCGACGCGCCCGGCATCCGCGTGTCGTTGCAGAAGGAGTGACGACGACTTGTTTCACGAGGAGCATCGACCATGATTGAGCCGCCCCAAGCGCAAACGCTGATCTTGTGCGACCAGGTTCGCGTTGATCCTGTGGCGGTTCGCTTTTCCCTGGAAGGAATCCACCTCGCGATCGTTCAGCCCACGATTCCCACACCCAAAATCTCGCTCACGGCCTACGCGAACCTGGCCGGCGGACGAGGGCAAGGCGTGCTTGAACTCGTCTGGATCTGGAAGAAGCGTGAACGTGAAATCTACCGCAAGCAGTTGTGGCGAGGCTTCGACGCCGCCATGCCCCGGTCGCATTGTGTGATCGATGTCCGCAAGATAGAATTTCCGTGGGAGGGTCCGTACACCTTCGCGCTATCGTTCGACAACGAAGTGATCGCCTCGACTACCATCGAGGTCATGAGGGGCTGACATGAAAACGAGCGAACTGCACTCGACAATCCTTCTGCGGGAAGGGAACAGCGTCCTCGTTCACTTCGACGAAGGCATCGTCTGGCACTGGTATCCCAGCGAGGAGGAATTGAAGTCAGCTGAGGAATCGCTGAAACGCTTCAACCCGGCCATGAGCCAACGACTCGACGGCGATTCGCACGAAATCATGCTCTCCGCCGAAGCGAGGGCAGCTCTCGATGGCGTTTTCGCCGCCGATTGGACGACCGATCGCGACCGCGAAAAAACGCGACGAACGGTGGTGGAACTCGCCGAAGAACTGCGGCAGGATCCCCTCGCAGGCGAGGTTTTGGAAAGCTTGAGCAACAGCGTGCGCTGCCTTGCGAAATCGCCGCTGAAGCTGTTTTATCTGATTTCCGACGCTGACCAGGCCGTGCACATCATCGACGTTCATGGCCCAAAACTGGCTGCGACGGCCGCTCCGTGAACTACTCCGCCTCCTCGCGCCGTGGCGTCTCCAAATACATCATCAGCACCGCCAAATCAGCGGGGCAGATGCCGCTGATGCGGCTCGCTTGGCCCAGGCTCGCGGGACGGACGCGGCCCAGCTTCTCGCGCGCCTCGAAGCGCATCTGAGGCACCGCGCTGTAGTCGAACGTCGTCGGGATCGCCTTGCCTTCGAGCCGCTGGAACTTCTCGACCTGCGCGGCCTGCCGGCCGATGTAGCCGGCGTACTTCATCTCGCGCTCGACCTGCTCGATCACGTCGCGACTATGTGAAAGTTCGCGCAGGCCGGGCGCCAGTTCGCACAGGCCCGCCCAGTCGACCTCGGTGCGGCGCAGCCAGCGTTCCAGCGTGTCGGGGCCGTGGCGGTTCCGCCGCAGGTGCTCCTGCAGCTCGGCGATGGAGCGCTCCTTCGCTTGAAGCCGATCCCACGCGGCGTTCGACAGCAACCCGACGCGTCGGCCGAGCGGCGAGAGTCGTCGGTCGGCGTTGTCGTGCCGCAGCAGCAAGCGGTACTCCGCGCGCGACGTGAACATGCGGTACGGCTCGTCGACCCCCTTCGTCACCAGGTCGTCGATCAGCACGCCGATGTACGCCTGGCTGCGATCGAGAACCAACGATGGTTCGCCCTTGATCTTGAGGGCGGCGTTGATCCCCGCCATCAGCCCCTGGGCGCCCGCCTCCTCGTAGCCGGTGGTGCCGTTGATCTGCCCGGCGAAGTAAAGGCCGTCGACGTGCTTCGTCTCCAGCGTCGCGTGGAGCTGCGTCGGCGGGGCGAAGTCGTACTCGACGGCGTAACCCCAGCGCATCACCTCGGCCCGCTCCAGGCCGGGGATCTCCTTCAGCATCGCGTGCTGCACGTCGTTGGGCAGGCTGGTGCTGATGCCGTTGCAGTAGTATTCGAGCGTGTTGCGCCCCTCCGGCTCCAGGAAGACCTGGTGCCGGTCCTTGTCGGCGAAGCGCACCACCTTGTCCTCGATCGACGGGCAGTAGCGCGGCCCCCGGCTGACGATCTGCCCCGAGTACATCGGCGACCGCGCCAGGTTCCGCCGGATCAGCTCATGCACCTTCTCGTTCGTGTAGGTGATGTGGCAATTCATCTGCGGCTGCGTGATCCGCTCGGTCGCGAAGCTGAACGGCTGCGGGTCGTCGTCGCCGGGCTGCTCCTCAAGCTGCGAGAAATCGATGGTGCGGCCGTTCAGCCGGCACGGCGTGCCGGTCTTGAAGCGGGCCAGCTCGAAGCCGCACGCGGCCAGGCTGTCGCTGAGCGACTCGGCGGACGTGTCCCCCGCCCTGCCGCCGCGCGTCTTCGCCTCGCCCATGTGCATGAGCGCCTTGAGGAAGGTGCCGGTGGTGAGGATGACCGCCGGTGCTCGGTAAAGCGTGCCCCCGCCGGTCTGCACGCCGACGACGCGGCGCGGCGCGGCGCCTTCTGGCGAAACGCCGTCGATGAGGATCGCTTCGACGGTCTCCTGGCGCAGCGTCAGGTTCGGCTGCTCCTCGACGCGCAGCTTCATGAAGAACTGGTACTGCTTCTTGTCGGCCTGGGCGCGCGGCGAATGCATGGCCGGGCCTTTGGTCCGGTTGAGCATGCGGAACTGGATGGCCGTCTCGTCGATGACGCGGCCCATTTCGCCGCCGAGTGCGTCGATCTCGCGGACGATCTGCCCCTTGGCGACGCCGCCGATGGCCGGGTTGCAGCTCATCGCCCCGACCATGTCGGCGTTCATGGTGAGCAGCACGGTCCGCAGCCCCATGCGCGCCGGCGCCAGCGCCGCCTCGACGCCCGCGTGCCCCGCCCCCACCACGACCACGTCGAAGTCATGCACCAGCGCTGCCATGCGTTCACTCGGCTACTTGATTTCGAGGCGGTAGGTCCAATGTTCGACGCGGTTCTTCTTGCGAGTCAGCTTGAACGACTTTCCGAAGACGGAGGACGCTCGCCAGCCTGCTTTGGATGGCGCTCGCCGGAAACTCCTCGCGCCCCGCTGAAGCACCTCGAATTCGATCCGTTCGCCTCGCGCGTCGATCAACCAGTATTCTTGAACTCCGGCGTCGAAATACAACCGCCTCAACAGTTCTTTGTCTTTCAACACCGATTCCGGGCTGACGACTTCCATCAACCACTCCGGCGTAACCGTTCACCG
>JAYSSW010000041.1:0-2431 GCA_043720335.1 Planctomycetia bacterium | reverse complement strand
GTCGTGAACGCCCAGCATCACGGCGTCAGAGCAACTCGACCGCCATCGCGGTCGCTTCGCCGCCGCCGATGCACAGCGCCGCGACGCCGCGCTTCAAGCCGTGCTTCTTCAGCGCACCTAGCAGCGTGACGACGATGCGTGCCCCGCTGGCGCCGATCGGGTGCCCCAGCGCGATGGCGCCGCCGTGGACGTTGATCTTGCGCTCGTCGATGGCGAGGTCCTGGTTGCACGCGAGCATCTGGGCGGCGAACGCCTCGTTCAGCTCGAACAGGTCGATGTCGTTGATCGTCAGGTTCGCCTTGGCCAGCACCATGCGGACGGCGCTGACGGGTGCGATGAAGATGTCCTTGGGATTCACGCCGCTGGTGGCGTAGGCGACGATGCGGGCCAGCGGCTTGAGGCCGAGCTGCTCGACGGAGCGGCCCGACGCCAGCGCGACCGCCGCCGCCCCGTCGCTCAGCATCGACGCGTTGGCGGCGGTGACGGTGCCGTCGGCACGGAAGGCAGGCTTCAGCTTCGCCATCGTCTCCAAGCTGGCGTCGCCGCGCACGCCTTCGTCCTGCGACAGGGTTTTCGCCTTGGCGCCGCTGCCGACGGTGATCGTCAGCACCTCGTCGGCGAACTTGCCGTCCTTCCAGGCGGCAGCGGCGCGAAGCTGGCTCTGCACGGAGAAGCGGTCCTGCTCGCCGCGCGTGATGCCGCACTGGGTCGCGATGTGCTCGGCCGCCTCGCCCATGTGCCAATTCTCGAAGGCGCACCACAGGCCGTCATGGATCATCGCGTCGACCGCCTTCTGGTCGCCGATCTTCCAGCCCGAGCGCGCGCCGAACAGCAGGTATGGCGCTCGGCTCATGCTCTCCATGCCGCCGGCGAGCAGCACGTCGGCGTCGCCGGCGCGGATCGCCTGGGCCGCCAGCATCACCGCCTTCAGGCCGGAGCCGCAGACCTTGTTGACGGTGAAGGCGGGGATCGTGTCGGGCAGCCCGGCTTTGAGCGCCGCCTGGCGTGCGGGATTCTGCCCCAGCCCCGCTTGCAGCACGCTCCCCATGACGACTTCATCGACGCGATCCGCCGGCAGCTTGGCTCGCAGCAACGCTTCCTTCAACACGCGCCCGCCCAGCTCCGGGGCCGACAGGTCCGCGAGCGAACCAAGATACTTGCCGATGGGGGTCCGCACGGCGGAGACGAGATAGGCGTCAGGCATGGCAGGCGTCCTTTCACGCGGAGAGGGAGCAACCACGCTATTATAAGGGAAGCGAAGTGCAACGATTCGCGCGACCATTGAACGACTGGAAGTGAACGGATGAACTTGTCCCTTGGCACGACAATGGGCGACTTCGTTTTCCAGAAGCCCGACGAAACCGACCTTCGCCTGAGCGATTTCCGGGGCAAGCCGCTGCTCGTCGTCTTCCTGCGGCACCTCGCCTGACTGATGTGCCGGGTGCACCTCGTTGAGGTGCAGAAGGTCTACGCAGCGATCCGCGAAGCCGGCGGCGAGGTGCTGGTCGTCAGCTTCACGCCGTCGGCAAAAGTGGCGATGTACCTCGCGAAGTATCCGCAGCCGTTCCCCGTCGTCAGCGACCCGACGTTGGCCGCGTATCGTGCGTTCGCGCTGGAGAAAACCACGGTCGGCTCGATGATGCGGCCCGGCGTGCTGCTGCGCTTCATCGGCACGCTGCTGCGCGGCTGGAAGCTCGATCTGCCGACGAAAGGGGACGACCTGATGCAGCTTGGCGGCGACTTCGTGCTGGACGCGGGCGGCCGGCTCCGCTATGCGCACCCCAGCGCGGAGCCGACCGATCGGCCGAGAGCGACGGAGTTGTTGGAAGCGATGCGAAACGCGAGGTGATGCTAGGCGAACACCGGCGTCTTGCGGCCTACGACATGCTGCGGCAGGTTCGAGACGAAGCGCCAGTCGCGGGCGTCGGCGACGCTGCCGGTGTGGCCTGCCTCGGCGGCGTGGACCAGGTTCGCCATCTCGCGGGCGGTGACGTAGTGGTAGTGGAAGCGCGGGTCCTGTTCGGCCCGTTTCGCCAGGCCTTCGTGGAAGCGGACCATCGGCTCGCCAAGCAGCGCTTCGTGCGCGTCCTCGGGGGCGCCGTGCGCGTGCAGCTTGATGAAGAACCAGTCGGGCCGGCTCGGAACCTGCACACGGGCCTGCAGCCAGTAGTCGAGCCGCTGCATGCCGGGGGGCTGCGAGTTCTGCAGGCAGCCGTTCTCGATGCCGGGGATCAGGCCGAGGCGGCGCTGCTTCCAGTTGAGCAGGAGCGGGCCTTGCACCATCAGCAGCGAATTTTCGTCGTGGGCCGCCACTTCGACCTCGTGCGAGCAGGGCTGGCCGGGCCGGTCGGCGGCGTGGTAGATGCGGTTGATGATCGCCGGCTGCGTCACGTCGGGCGCCGACGGGAACGTGAAGTCGGCGTAGCAGCCG
>JAYSSW010000040.1:0-2431 GCA_043720335.1 Planctomycetia bacterium | reverse complement strand
GAAGCCGCGCTTCGAGGAGGGGGTCGAGGTCAAGAAGGACGACCCGCTGTTCGAGATCGACCCCGACACCTACGAGCAGGACGTGAACCGCGCCAAGGGGGAGGTCGCCCGCAGCGACGCCGAGATCAAGCTGGCCGACGCCGAGATGCAGCGCAACCAGGAGCTGCTGGCCCGCAAGGCGGTCAGCCGCACCGACTACGACAAGGCGGTCGCATCGTACGGGGTCAGCAAGGCGAGCCTCGCCGTCGCCACCGCGCAGCTGCGCAGCAGCGAGCTGAACCTGGGCTACACCAAGGTGAAGGCCCCCATCGATGGCGTCATCAGCCGCTACTACGTCACCGAGGGGAACCTCATCAGCGCCGGCAGCGACAAGGCGACGCTGCTGACCACCATCGTCCGCCTCGACAAGATCTACGCCGTCTTCTACGTCGACGAGCGCGCCGCCCAGCTCTACAGCCGCGCCCGCCTCAAGAACGGCAAGGTCGAGAAGGAGGAGGTCAAGGTCGAGCTGGGCCTCAACACCGACGGCGGACGCTTCCCCTACGTCGGCAAGGTCGACTTCGCCGACAACCAGCTCGACCCCGCCACCGGCACCCTCATGGTCCGCGCCGTCTTCGACAACCCCAACCGCCTCCTCAAGCCCGGCTACACCGTCCGGCTGCGCCTCTACGTCGGCGCGTCCGAGCCTTCCGTCGTCATCACCGAACGCGCCCTCGTCACCGCCAAGGGCAAGGACTACGTCTTCGTCGTCGGCGCCGACAACAAGGCCCAGCAACGACTCGTCCGCGTCAGCAAAAACCGCAAGATCGGCGACCAGGCGGTCATCGAGGAGGGGCTGACCAAGGACGACTGGGTCGTCGTCGCCGGCCTGCAGCGCGTCCGCGACGGCTCCGTCGTCGTCCCCGACCGCGCCGCGGCCGCGAAGTCCAACGAGAAATAGCCGCTCGCCCACGTCGAGCAACGCGAGGCCCACCAGCCGGGTCGCTGAAGCTTTCCGCCGAAGCTTTGGCGCGACCCAGGGTGCGTTGCGCGAACCTGGGCTTCGCGACGCGGGGCGCAGCGTTCGGCTACACCTTGAACCAGATTCGGCGACGATGCAGCCAGATCGCCCAGGCCCAGAACAGCAGCAGCACCGTCCAATCCGTGAAGAACGCCCGGCCATGCGACGACAGATGGCGCCCTTCGACGAGGAACAGATGCACCGAGCGGACGACCCCGTCGCGCAGCAGCGCGTTCGCGAGGTACAGCAGCAGCGCGTTGCGGCCCAGCACGGCGAGCGGGGCGGGCCAGCTCTTCCAGCCCGCACTGTCGGTGAGCAGGTACAACGTCGTCAGAGTGGCAAGACACCAGCCGACGCTCATCAGCACGAACGACGCGGTGAGCAGCTTGTGGATCATGGGCACAACGGGCGTCCAGGCGAACCCAAGCCAGCCGCCACCCCCGGAGAGCGACCAGCCGAGGGACAGACAGAGGATCGACGCCAGGCCGAGCAGCGGGATCTTGCGGCCCGGCGAAAGCCCCCCGCGCAGCAGCTCGCCGACGAGGGCGCCGATCAGCACGCAGCCGGCGGCGGGGACGATGTTGAAGGCTACGGCGCCGGTGCGGTACGGCGTCAGGCCGAGCATGGCGTCGAGGCGGACGCCGAGGTGCTGTGTGGCGAGCCAGTTCTCCTGCCCGCGCGCGGTGGCGAAGACGACGAACGCCAGCGTGTGGCCGACGAGGCAGATGAAGACCATCAGCGCCTGCACCTGCCAGCCGAGCGGCATCACCAGGAATGCCAACAAATAGGCGAGCGCGAGAATCTGCAGGTCGCCCCGGCATTCGAGTTCGAGATGGTTGTCGCGCAGCGAATCGAGATACATGCCGAGCAGGAACAGGATCCCGCCACGCAGCAGCGCGTGAAGCAACTGGCGGAGATAGCCCTGTCCTTTGCCCTGCCGCTGGGCGTAGGAGAGGGGCATCGCGACGCCCATCGCGAAGAGCAAGCCGGGCTGGAGCAGGTCCCACGCCGAGCAGCCGAGCCAGTCGCGTGGCGAGAAGAGATCGGCGAGCCAGCTCCAGCGGGGGTGAGGCGCCAGCACGCGCAGCCCGAAGCCGACCGACAGCAGCACCAGCCCGAGCAGCCCGCGCAGCGCGTCGAGGGACGCGAGCCGGTCCTGCTTCGGGCCTTTGCTCGGCTTGGCGCCGAGCGCCGGGATCTTCGCGACGGGGTAGGGGTCGGGCATGGAGTCCATTCTATGCTTCGCGCGATTGGGAGCACGGCGTCAAGCGATCCGGTTTTTGCACCGAAGGTGCTGCATATCAAAGCCCAGGGTCGCGCAGCGCACCCTGGGGACGCGAGCACCACCACGGATTTCTACGCCAACGGCGTTGCATCGCAGGCATCCCACGCGGTGATGCAGCCCCGTTGGGGCAGAGGCATGAGGGGCCG
>JAYSSW010000039.1:0-2431 GCA_043720335.1 Planctomycetia bacterium | reverse complement strand
CAGGCCCCGCGGTCGCAACCGCGGGGCCTGAGTTTGTGGTATCGGGCTTACGCCTTGACGCCCGCCAAGAATCACTTCGCCGCCGCGACCACCGCGTCCACCGCCTCGGCGGTCTTGCTCGGGTCGAGGGCCAGCTTCTTCTCGCCGTTCTCGCCGTCGATCACCCGCACCGCGATCGCGTCCATCCCGCCGAACGTGCCCCGCAGCAGTTCCTCCGCGAGCATGTCTTCCAGGTGCTGCTCGATCGCCCGGCGCAGCGGCCGCGCCCCGAACTCCAGGCTGCTGCCCTTGTCGATCAGGAAGTCCTTCGCCTCCTCGCTCACGACCAGCGACAGGCCCTTCTCGGTCAGCCGCTTCGACACCTTCGCCAGTTCCATGTCCACGATCTGCTTCAGGTTGTCCTTGGTCAGCGACCGGAACACGATGATGTCGTCGAGGCGGTTCAGGAACTCGGGCCGGAACTCCTTCTCCATGCGGCCGCGGAGCTTCTTCTGCATCTCCTGGTACGTCGCCTCCTCGTTCTTCTTCACGCCCTTCGTGAACGGGGCGCTCAGGTCGTCCGACGCCACGATCGTCTCGGCCCCGATGTTCGTCGTCATGATGACGATCGTGTTCTTGAAGTCGATCGGCCGGCCCACGTTGTCGGTCAGCCGCCCCTCCTCCATGATCTGCAGCAGCATGTTCCACACGTCCGGGTGCGCCTTCTCGATCTCGTCGAGCAGGACCACCGAGTACGGCTTGCGGCGGATCTTTTCGGTGAGCTGCCCGCCCTCCTCGTACCCGACGTAGCCCGGAGGCGCGCCCAGCAGCCGCGACACGTTGTGCTTCTCCATGTACTCGGACATGTCGAGCTGCACGATGTTGTTCTCGTCGCCGAACATGAACTTCGCGAGCTGCTTGGCGAGCAGCGTCTTCCCGACGCCCGTCGGCCCGGCGAAGATGAAGCTGCCGATCGGCCGCTTCGGGTCCTTCATCCCGGACCGGCTCTTGCGGACGGCCCGCGAGATGGCGTGGATCGCCTCGTTCTGGCTGATGACCGCGCCGTGCAGTTCCTGCTCCATCTTCAGGAGGCGCTGCGTCTCGTCCTCGCCGACCTTCTTCAGCGGCACGCCGGTCATCTTCGACACGACCTCGGCCACGACCTCGTCGTCCACGACGCCGTCGGTCTCCTTGGCCTTGTCGCGCCACTCCTTCGTGGTCTGTTCCTTCTGCTTGCGGAGCTTCTCCGACTGGTCGCGCAGGTGCGCGGCCTTCTCGAAGTCCTGCTCCATCACGGCGGCTTCTTTCTCCTGGTTCAGCTTCTCGATCTTCTCGTCGAGTTCCTTCAGGTCCGGCGGCCGCGTCATGGCCTTGAGGCGAACCCGCGCACCGGCCTCGTCGATCACGTCGATGGCTTTGTCCGGCAGGCAGTGGCCGCTGATGTACCGCTCGCTCAGTTCGACGGCGCTCTTCAAAGCGCTGTCGGTGATCTGGACGCGGTGGTGGGCCTCGTAGCGGTCGCGCAGGCCCTTCAGGATCTCGACCGTCTCCGCCATGCTCGGCGGGTTCACGATGATCGCCTGGAAGCGGCGGGCCAGGGCCTGATCCTTCTCGATGTACTTGCGGTACTCGTCCAGGGTGGTCGCCCCGATGCACTGGATCTCGCCGCGGGCCAGGGCCGGCTTGAGGACGTTACTAGCGTCTATCGCGCCTTCGGCACCGCCGGCCCCGACGAGCGTGTGCAGTTCGTCGATGAACAGCATCACGTTCTTGGCCCGGCGGACCTCGTTCATGACCGCCTTGATGCGCTCCTCGAACTGCCCGCGGTACTTCGTGCCGGCGACCATCATGGCGAGGTCGAGGACGACGATTCGCTTGTCGCGCAGCAGGTCCGGCACGTTCTGGTCGATGACAAGTTGCGCCAGCCCTTCCACGATGGCCGTCTTGCCGACGCCCGCTTCGCCGAGCAGCACGGGGTTGTTCTTCTGGCGGCGCGACAGGATCTGGATGACGCGCTCGATCTCGTTGGCGCGGCCGATGACCGGGTCGAGCTTGTTCTGGCGGGCCAGTTCGGTGAGGTCGCGGCCGAAGCTGTCGAGCGCCGGCGTCTTCGACTTGGTTTTACCGCCACTAGAGCGCTCGGAGCCGGAGCGTTCGGACGCGCCGCCGCCGCCGCTGGTGCCACCGGGTTCGTTCTCGTTCGGCATGTTGTGTCCCAGAAGGTTCAGGACTTCCTCGCGGACCTCTTCCAATTTCAGGCCGAGGTTCATGAGAACCTGAGCCGCCACGCCTTCCTGCTCCCGCAGCAAACCGAGCAGGATGTGCTCGGTGCCGACGTAGTTGTGGTTCAGGTTGCGGGCCTCTTCCATCGAGTACTCGATGACCTTCTTCGCCCGCGGCGTTTGCGGCAGCTTGCCCATCGTGACCATTTCGGGGCCGCTTTGGACCAGCT
>JAYSSW010000038.1:0-2433 GCA_043720335.1 Planctomycetia bacterium | reverse complement strand
GGCCTGCTCAACGAGCAAATCGCTTTGCAGGTCGGCCTCAACCGGCAGCAAGTGGGCCTCTGGCGGCAGCGTTGGCGTGCGAGCCGCCGGAGTTGTCGCACCGCACCGCCGCCGCAAACGGAGGAAAGTCCAACGACTGGCGAAAGCCGCCACCTTATGCAATGCTGTTTGAGAGATGCAGCACTAGCCCAACCGCAGCCGCGACGCTATGCGCAACGTGTCCCCGCCGCGCGTGCTTGCTACAATGCTGGTGATTCCGATAAACCAAGGAACGGGAGAGCCAGCGATGAAGTTCGAGATTTGGTTGGCGTTCGTCGTGGGGGCGGTTCTGTCGTGGGGCGTCTACGTGCCGGTGCTGCACGAGGGCCAGTCGACGATGGGGGGCGGCAGGCCGAGCGCCGGCGCGGTGCGCGCCTTCCTCTGCGTCGGGCTGGCGTACTTCATCACCGCCGTCGTCATCCCGCTCATCGCCCTGCAGTTCAACGTCGCCGGCGGCGAGACGCTCGACTTCAACGACAAGGAAGGGAACCTCAATTCCCGTGCGCTGATCTTCTCGACGCTCGGCGGCATCGCCGGGGCGGCCGGCGCGCTGTGCATCATCTTCTCGATCAAGAACGGCGGTGCCCCGCTCTACGTCGCCCCGCTCGTGTTCGCCGGCGCCCCGATCGTCAACGCCATCGTCAGCGTCCTCTGGCATCCGCCCGAAGGCATCGGCAACTCCGAGTTCCGCGTTGGCTGGCTCATGTTCGGCGGCGGCATCCTCCTCGCCGCCCTAGGCGCCGGCCTGGTGCTCTACTCCAAGGGCTACATCGACCAGAAAGCCCGCGAACTGCAAGCCGCCAAAGTGAAGCCGGCCACGCCTCCCGCAACGATGGTGTGACGCGACGCAGTTTGGCAGACGTTCAGCCCCCGGTTACGATGAACAATGATTCGATGACCGAAGCAACTGCGGAGCCTGCCATGCAAGCCATCACCCTGAAAGACGCCAAGCGCAACCTCTCGCGCCTGGTCGAACAGGTGCTCGCCGACGCGGAGCCACGGATCGTGGTGACGGACCAAGGGGGGCAGGTCGTCGTCATGCCGCTCGACGAGTTCAACACCTGGAAGGAGACGATGCATCTCCTCTCCAGCCCGGCCAACGCGGCGCACCTGCGCCGCTCCATGGCCGAGGCCGAGTCGGGCAAAGCGGAGAAACGAGAACTGGCCTGATTTCAAAGCAACGCCCTTCTCGCTCTCCTGCCTTTCTCGGTGTTCTCTGTGTTCAAGTTTCGCAGATTTCGGCGAGGGGCGCTGTGTCCTCTGTGGCTAACGGTTTTCTCTCTGCCTTTTCCTCTGCGACTCTGCGTCTCTGCGGTTAGTTCTCCCTCCCACGGATCCAGCCATGAAGAAGATCGAGCGCGAGCAGGCCCGCAAGTACGCCTTCGACTGGCGCGACGAGCCGCTGCTGCGCGTGCAGCCGGGCGAGGCGTTCGAGATGGAGACCTACGACGCCAGCACCGGCTACTTCAAGTCGTCCGACGACAAGGCGCTGCCCGGCAAGCGGCCTGGCTTCGACAAGACGCCGCCCCTCGCCAACCCCATCGCCGGCCCCGTCTTCGTCGAAGGCGCCCAGCGCGGCGACATGCTCGTCGTCACCCTCGACTCCATCACCGTCGACAGCTACTCATGGACCGCCATCGGCCCGCGCCGCGGCCCCCTCGGCGAATCGACCCGCTGGCCCGAACTCTCCACGGACTACACCACCAAGATCTTCCAGCACACCCCAGGCCCCAGCGGCACCACCCGCGACGGCACGCTCCACTTCAACGATAAGATCGCCTGGCCGATCACCCCCTTCGTCGGCACCCTCGGCGTCGCCCCCGACCGCGAAGTCACCACCAGCCTCGACGGACAGGGCGAATGGGGCGGCAACCTCGACATCCGCGACGTCGCCCCAGGCAACCGCATCCATCTCCCGATCCACCACCCCGGCGCCCTCTTCTACCTCGGCGACGTGCACGCCAGCCAGGGCGACACCGAGTTCACCGGCACCGCCGCCGAGACCAAGGCGACCGTGCAGGTGACGCTGAACGTCGTCAAGAACAAGCGGATCCCGTGGATGCGCATCGAGAAGCCCGATTCCCTGATCGCCTGCCACGCCGCCAAGCCGCTGGAGGTGGCCGTCGAAACCGCGACGACCCACCTGATGGACTGGCTCATCACCGAGCACGGCTTCACGCCGACCGACGCCTACTGCCTGGTCAGCACCTGCCCCGACTTCCGCATCCACGTCTACCAGATGTGCAAGATCGGCAAGCTGCAGTACGTCGCCGGGGCGGAGATCCCGAAACGGTATCTACTGATCGCTGCGCAAAGAACTAAACTTCTTGCGCTGTAAGACAGATGCATGGGAGCCGCGACACCGTCCCCGCATGACTGGAGAGAATGGCGACG
>JAYSSW010000037.1:0-2435 GCA_043720335.1 Planctomycetia bacterium | reverse complement strand
GGGGCTTTTCCTCGCAGCACCTTCGCTTTTTTCGGCCTCTGCATGCGGTTTTCCCCCTCACCCCCATCCCCTCTCCCCCCGCGACAGGAGCACGATCGTTGGACGATGGGATTGCAGCGGGGGGAGAGGGGGGCCGAGCGAAGCCACTTTATCATTGTGCAATCAAGGCGAGGGCAGGTCATTTCCCGCCGCTCGCATAAACGAGAAGGCCCGTCACACCGCCTCGAAGATGGTGGCGATGCCCTGGCCGGCGCCGATGCACATGGTGGCCATGCCGAACGGCACGCCGAGGTCGCGCATGGCGTGGATGAGCGTCGTCGCGATGCGGGCGCCGCTGGCGCCGAGCGGGTGGCCGATGGCGAGCGCGCCGCCGCGCACGTTGACCTTCGCCGGGTCGAGGCCGAGGAGCTGGATCACCGACAGCGTCTGGGCAGCGAAGGCTTCGTTGATCTCGACCAGACCGATGTCCTTCCACTCCAAGCCAGCGCGCTGCAGGGCTTTGTGGGTCGCGGGGACGGGGCCGATCCCCATGACCGACGGATCGACGCCGGCGACCGCCATCGCGCGGATGCGAACGAGAGGGGCCAGGCCGAGTTCCTTCGCCTTGTCCTCCGACATCACCAGCGTCGCCGCCGCCCCGACGTTGAGCGGGCTGGCGTTGCCCGCGGTGACGGTGCCGCCTTCCGCCATGAACGCTGGCCGCAGCGCCGACAGCGACTCGATGCTCGTTTCCCGGCGGATGCACTGGTCCAGCGTCAGCAGTACTTTCCGCCCCGCGTCGTCGCGCCCCCACGTCGGCACGATCTCGCGGCTGAACGCGCCCTTGTCGGTCGCCTCAGCGGCGAGGCGGTGGCTGCGCAGCGCGAACTCGTCCTGGGCGCGACGGCTGATCTTGTATTTGCGGGCCAGATTCTCCGCCGTAAGTCCCATGTGCAGCGTCGCCGGGCTGTGGTGGTACAAATAGCGCGGGCTGGCGGCATAGCCGTCGTCCATCGGCAGGTGGTGCATGTGCTCGACGCCGCCGGCGATCTGCACGTCCTCGCAGCCGGCGGCGATGCTCTGGGCGGCTTGGTGGATCGCCTGCAGGCTGGAGCCGCAGTTGCGCTGCGCCGTGGTGCCGGGCACCTCGACGGGGAAGCCGGCGATGAGCGACGCCATGCGGGCCACGTCGAAGCCCTGCTCCTTCTCCTGGCGGACACAGCCCCAATGGATGTCCTCGACCATTGAAGCGGGGACGTTGGCCCGTTCGAGAAGCGCGGTCATCACGTCGGCCGACAGGTCGTCGGCGCGCACGTCGCGGAAGATCCCCTTGTCCGGGCTGGCCCGGCCCACCGGCGTCCGCACCGCCGCCACGATAACCGCTCGTCGCATCGTCGTTCTCCTTCGTCGAAGCATTCCCCTGCGGAAGACTTTACCCGAAGCGGACGAGGGAAGCAGTCCCTTTTTTCGGCGCGGGAGCGGAGAATTCGGATGCGCCGGTTGTGCTGGCCGCAACGGTTGGCGCGGTTGCGCGCGATCCGCCAGTCCTTTCGACTGGAACGCGGCGGACATGTGAAGCTGTCGCCTTGCGGGGAGCTTGCGGCGAACCGGGAAAGCGGGGCGGACGATGAAAGGAGTGCCTTTCCAACGATGCAACGAGAAGCAGGCGCGGCGGAACCGAGGTTTGGACCAAATCGAGGCGAGGCACGGTTGGCTCATGGATAATATGCGGCTTGCTCCGGTCGACAGCGTGTTCCCGAAGATCCCCTGCTGCCGTTGCGGCGACCAGTCGCGCTGGTGGGACCGGATCGCGGGGAAGACGTACTGCCCCAACTGCCTCGAATCACTCGTGCTGGGGGAGGCGGACCCGATCATCGAGAAGACCGACCGGCGCCGCTGCGCGGTTTGCCACCATCTCGGCACCACGCGCTATCTCACGTTCCCGCTGCATTCGCGCCGGCCGGTCGAGATGGACCTGTGCCCCGAACACATGCGCAGCCTGTCCGCGCGGAAACTGGGCCAGCACGCTTTCGAGCAGATGCGGCGCCAGTTCCAAACGCTGAACATCGACGTGTCGGAGATCTTCCTGCTCCACGAGGCGTTCTATGATTCGCGCGGCCGGGCTTTGCAGCCTGCGGTCGAGGCGTTTTGATCGCTTGCAACGAGGCGCAACCACACCCTCGTGGAAGTACCGGAACGTGCTTGCGTAGTTCGCGCGGAGGCTGCTCCGTATTCCTGCCGTGTCAGCTGCAAAGCCCTACATGCTGAAGGTTTCGCGTCAGCAGGCCATCAATCCAGAGGAGGCTTTCCGACCTCTTTTGGCTTCATGGCAGAGGATCAAAATTGCCGCCGGAAAAGGTGCTTGTTTAGCGCTCGGTTCAGTGGTTTGTACACTACCCGGACTATCCAGGTAGCTGAAAAACGCTGGATTTTTGACAAATATGCCTGCCAACGCG
>JAYSSW010000036.1:0-11005 GCA_043720335.1 Planctomycetia bacterium | reverse complement strand
CTCCGATGATGCAACCAGCGCTCCTCATCGAAGTCGAATGCAGAAAATGTATGAACGTCGGCAAAGGCTGGTCATCCTGGCTGATCCTCGTCGCTCTCGTGCTCGGCACGCTGCCGGCTGGCTGCGCCGTCAAGCGCGGCGATGTCGAGAAGAACCTGATGGCCGAGAAAAGCTCGCATCCGCAGCTTAACGTCCGCGAGCAATACGTCGCGGCCTGCCCGGACGTGCTCGAGCTGAACGTCGGGCTGCGGCCTGAATTCAGTGGCCCGCACAAGATCGGCCCCGACGGCCGCATCGATCTGGGGGAGTATGGCAAGCTGCGCGTCGAAGGTCGAACGCTCACCGAAGTGGCGAACGCGGTCGCGCGGGCAACGGGGGAAAGGCCGGAGAACGTGTCGGTGCGCGTCCTCGAGTTCCGCAGCCAGCATGTGCTGCTGTTCGGCCAGGTGAACGGCATGCAGCGAACGGTGCCGTATCGCGGCCAGGAAACCGTGCTGGAACTGCTCCAACGCACCGGCGGCATCACGCCTGGCGCGGAGCCTCACGACGTTTACGTCGTGCGCGCCCATCTTGGCGACGCACAAAGGCCAGAGGTTTTCCAAGTCGATCTCGAAGCGATTGTCATCAAGAACGATTCGAGAACGAATGTGCGTGTTCAGCCGTTCGACCAGGTCTACGTCGGCGAGACGAGGCAGTCGCGGGTCGAGAAGATCTTCCCGCCGTGGCTGCGGCCGATGTACCAGGCGTTCTGGAAGACGCAGCCCACTCCGCTGCCTCGCACCGAGACTCCGCCCCCGTCCGCATGGGAACGCGGCCGCACGGAGCCACCCGGGGCGAACGGGGAAAGCCCGGGAATCGCGGCAGGTTCCGCGGATTGACGATGATGCACTCTGTCGGCGCCGCGCTGGTTCCTCTTGATTCATTTTGCGAGATTCCGCTATAGCCGCCCCTGCGTTCAAGCGGGGCGACGTCCCGCACCCAATCAAGAGGAGGCGGAACCAATGCAATTCGTGAAATCGTGCTGGGAGAAATTCCAGGGCAACCCGATGATGAGGCGACGGATGATGTTCGTCGTCGCGTTCATGGGCGTGGCCGCTGCGAGCTACGTCTGGGGCCGCTATGGCGGCGCGGCGCGGGTCAGTGCTCAAGTCAATCAGGTCGGAGGCACACCCGGTGCGAAACTCGCCGACTACCATTCGCGCATCGTCGCCAAGATCTACGGCAGCATCCCCGTCACGCGCGAGGAGCTGGGCGAGTTCCTGATCGCCCGCTACGGCGCCAAACACCTCGACTACCTCATCAACCGCAAGATCATCGAACATGCCTGCCAACAGCAGAAGATCGACGTCACCGACGCCGAGGTCGAAGCCCAGCTCGATGAAGACCTGCGCACGTTCAGCAAGGGGTTCGGCCAGCACCTCAGCCGCGACGAGTTCGCCAACCAGATCCTGAAGAAGAAGGGCACGACGTTGTTCGAGTGGCGCGAGGACGTGGTCCGTCCGAAGCTGCTCATGACCAAACTGGTGCGTCCGACCGTCATCGTCACAGAGAAGGACCTGCGCGAAGGCTACGACGCTCGCTACGGCCCGCGCGTCCAGGTCCGCATGATCGTCATCGAACGCGACAACGTCCACAAGGACAAGATCTGGAAGGAAGTGTTCGACGACCGCGCCAAGTTCAAGGAATTCGCCCGCAGCCAGTTCATCCCGAACCTTGCTTCGACCGAAGGCATCGTCCCGCCCATCCACAAGCACTTCGGCGACGCCAAGATCGAACGCGCCGCGTTCGGCCTGAAGGAAGGCGACATCAGCCCGCTGATGCAGCTCCAGGACGGCACGCACGTCATCATGATGTGCGAGAAGCACCTGCTGGCCGACATCAGCAAGCGTTTCGAGGACGAGCGGATGAAGCTGTCTCAGGAGATCGCGGAACAGAAGCTGAGCCAGCGTGTCGCGGAGGTATTGCAGCAGCTCCGCGCCCAGGCGACGCCGGAGGCGTACCTGCCGACGCCGAACCAGGTGGCCCGTGTGCAGAATCCGGCCCCGGTCCCCGAGGTGCCGCCCGGCATCATGCAGCCGACGGTCCCGCGAGCGAACTGATGACGAAGTGACAACAATGCGAGGTTCCACGCGCCCCGGTCGCTGCTGATCGGGGCGCTGTCTCATGACAGGGAGATGTTTCGATGCGGCGCTTGCTCACCAGCTGCCTGGTCGCCCTGGCCTCCATCCAGGCCGCCCACGCCCAGAACGTGAATCTCACCGAGGCTCCGCTCAAGGACTCCTGCGTCCGCATCGAGCTGTCCACGAAGTTCGACGGCAAGATCAGCGTGCAGCAGGAAGGCAAGACGCGGAACTTCCCGCACAAGGCCGAAGCGACCCACGCCTACGCCGAGCGCGTGCTCGTCGCCGAAGGCGTGCTCGCCGAGAAGTCGGCCCGCCAGTACGCGACGGCCGAGGGCACGATCTCGTTCAACAACAATCCGCAGAAGCGCTTGCTGCGCGCGGACAGGACCTTCATGGTCGCGCATCGCGCGGGCGACAACGTCGTCGCGTTCAGCCCCAAGGGCGCCCTGAGCCGCGAGGAGATGGAGCTGACCGAGCACTTCGACTCGCTGGCAGTCCCCGCGCTGGTGCCCGGCCGGATGGTCGCGGTCGGCGAGACGTGGAAGCTGCCCAGCGCGGTCGTGATGGCCCTGTGCGACCTCGACGGCCTGGCCGGCCACACGCTCGAATGCAAGCTCGAATCGCTGAAGGACGCCGTCGCCCGCGTCTCGGTCAGCGGCACGGTCGACGGCATCGACATGGGCGCCCAGGTCAAGATGCTCGTCAACGCCACCTGCGACTTCGACACGAAGGAACAACGTGTGGTGCGCGTCGATTGGAAGCAGTCCGACCAGCGTCAGCAAGGCCCCGTCAGCCCGGCGCTGTCCGGCGACGTGGTCGTGACGCTGAAGCGGACGCCGATCAAGACGCCAGCCGAGCTGAGCGACTTCGCCCTGGTGCCGGTCCCGCAGGACAAGACCCCGCCGGCCGCGCTGACGAACATCACGTTCCGCGATCCGAAGGGGCGCTACGAGTTCAAGCACGCCCGCGACTGGCACGTCGTCAGCTCGGAGGAAAGCCCCCAGGTCGTGCTGCGGCTGCTTGAGCGCGGTGACTTCGTCGCCCAGGCGACCATCACCCCGCTGGCGAAGGCGGCGGCTGGCCAGCGCATGGCGCTGAAGGACTTCGCCGAGCTGATGGCGAAGACGCCGGGCTGGGAGGAGGAGAACCAGATCGACATGCCGAAGGAGGAGAAGGTGAACGACCACGTCGTGTACCGCGTGGCCGCCAACGGCGCGCTCGACGGCACGAAGGCGACGCAGTACTTCTACCTCGTCCACGGCCCGCGCGGCGAGCAGTTGATGCTGTCTTTCTCGATGACGCCGAACCAGACCCAGAAGCTCGGCGACCGCGACATGCTGATGGTCCGCGAGCTTGTCTTCCCGCAGCCCGAAGCGGTCCCCGTGCCGATGAAGTAGCCGCGATCAAATGACGAAGCGAAAGCCAGCGAGAACGTCTCGCTGGCTTTTCGCGTTTCTGGCTTCGGACGATCCGTTTCTTCACGCACTTTTTGTTTGCATCACCTTCAGGCCGCCTCCAGAATCGACACGGAACAGACACCGGTCGAACTCTGGGAGGTGCTTCATGAAAGCGATTCTGACATGGGGACTGGGCGTGGCGTGCGTGTGGGCGCTGGCCCTGCTGCCGGCCACGTCGGGCGAGAAGAAGGACAAGCCGAAACGCATCGTGGCTACCAGCGTGAAGGACGCCGGGCCTGACTTCGCCTTCCAGGGCGAGTACGTCGGCGAGGACAGCAACGGCACCAAGGTGGCCGCCCAGGTCGTCGCGCGCGGCGACGGGCAGTTCTTCATCGTCGGCTACAAGGACGGCCTGCCCGGCGACGGCTTCGATGGCCAGTCCAAGATCGAAGGGACCGGCAAGCTCGCCGACGGCAAGGTGGCGGTCGAGCTGAAGAGCTACAAGGGGGAGATCGCCAACGGCGAAATGACCGCCTCCGATGGCAACACCACCTCCAAGCTCAAGAAGGTCACGCGCAAAAACCCGACCGAAGGCATGAAGCCACCCGCCGGCGCGGTTGTCCTCTTCGACGGCAAGAGCGTCAGCGAGTGGAACGGCGGCAAGCTCGTCGACGGCGACCTGCTTCATCACGGCGTCACCAGCAAGAAGTCGTTCAAGGACTTCACGCTGCACCTCGAATTCCGCTTGCCATTCATGCCGGATGCGCGTGGCCAGGGACGCGCCAACAGCGGCCTGTACCTGCAGAACCGCTACGAGCTGCAGATCCTCGACAGCTTCGGGCTGGCGGGCAAGGTTGACGAGTGTGGCTGCTTCTACCGCCAGGTCGATCCGCTGGTGAACATGTGCCTGTCGCCGCTCGCCTGGCAGACCTACGACATCGACTTCACCGCTGCACGGTTCGGTCCCGACGGCAAGCGCGTCAGCCCGGCCAAGGTGACGGCCAAGCACAACGGCGTCGTCATCCACGACAATGCCGAGATCCCCGGCTCGTCCGGGGGCGGCCAGAAGGAGACCGACACCCCCGGCCCGTTCCAGTTGCAGAACCACGGCGACCCCGTCCACTTCCGCAACATCTGGGTCGTCGAAAAGAAGTGATTGAAAACGGGAGAGTAAAACAGAGCGCCAAGCCCCAGGATGAGCGAAGCGATTCCTGGGGGTCAGTCAACGCGCGGTTCGACCCCCACCAATCGCTTCGCTCATGGTGGGGCTTGGCGACACTTTCCTTGTCACGCGCTCTCTTGACTCGACGCGGAGAATGGAGTGTTCCCCACTCAATACATCAAGCGCATCTCGAACCGGGCGAAGTCGCGGGTGAAGAAGTCGCCCGTGAAGCTGCGGCCGTACCCGAGGTAGAAGTCGAGGTGCTGGCCGTAGCCCGCCCGTAGGCCGACGTAGCCGTTGAAGATCGTTTGATGGTTGTTGTCCTTGACCGTGTAGGACGTTTCGGAATGGTAGACGACGGTCTTGCCCGACATGATCGTCCAGCCGACTCCTTCGATGACCGGCGCGAACCAGAATGTGTCAGTCCGCTGTCCGTACGAAAGGCCGATGCCGTAGCGGAGCATGTCGCCGGCGAAGTCGTCGCTGGTCAACGGCGCCCAGTAGCGGAACTCGCCTTCGAGAAGGAATTTGTCGTAGACTTTCCAGCTCGCGAGAAGGGCAGGCTCGGCGGTCCAGTGCTCGACACCCAGGCCGGGGTTCACCGACGTGGGATTGAAGACGCGGAACTGGAACGTCGCGATGAACTTCTCGTCGCTCCAGGTGCAGAGCTTGATGCCGAAGTTGGCGTCGCCTGGGCCTCGCGTGTTCGGGTTGATGTCGGGATTCAGGAAACGGTAAGGCACTTCAACGAACGTGGAGAACTCCGGCACCAGGGCGTACTCGCCGTAGAGCGAGAAGTCGTGGTAGACCAGGTTCTTTTCGATCGGCCCCAGTCCCCGGCCCCCCAGCACGCCCGGCTTGGCGAAGTAGGTCTCGGCCCGTGCGGGCTGCGTGATGTGGAAGCCGGCGTCGAAGCGCAGCCTCATCATCGTGCGCGGCAGGGCGCTGTCGATGACGCCGACGTTGCTCTCGTTGATGCCGAGAGGCTTTTCCTCCTCTGGTTCCGGCGGCTTCGCGCTGGTCGTCGGGATGAACGTCTTGCCCTGCGGGAAGGCGGCGGCCGGCGCCAGCAGCAGCAGCGTGATGCCAAGCAGCATCCCCGTCATGCATGTCCTTGACGCCCCGTTCATGCCCGCCTCACTCGTTGTCACTGGTTGTCTGGAACCGCCCGTCTTCGCATCCCTTGGAAGGCGGGCACCATAGGCCCTCGTTTGCGTTTCCGCAAGATCAACTTGCCCTCGGAACCCAGGAGTTCGTTTCATGTCCACGCTGCCGATCACGCGGGTCGTTCTCTACAAGCATGGCGTCGGCTACTTCGAGCGCGAGGCGAAGGTTGAGAACGAAGCGACCCTGTCGCTCACGTTCAAGCAGTCCGAGGTCAGCGACGTGCTGAAGTCGCTCACCGTCCTCGACCTCGACGGCGGGCACATCGCGTCGGTGTCGTACGATTCGACGAAGCCGCTCGAGCAGCTTCTCTCCGAGGTGTCGCTGACGATCCCGGACCAAGGCAGCTTGGTCAGCCTGCTGCCCCAGGTGAAGGGGGCGCGGGTCGCGCTGCACTCGGGCGTTGCCGATCCCATCGAAGGCTGCATCCTGGGCATCGACACGACGGAGCGGCAGACCGGCGACGGCATCGTGAAGATCGTGCTGCTGTCGGTGCTGACCGACCGCGGCGACATCCGCTCCGTCGATCTGCATTCGCTCGCCAGCTTGCAGATGCTCGACCCGACGCTGCGGCGCGACCTCGACTTCTACCTCAAGACGCAGCTCTCCGCGAAGAAGAAGGACGCGCGCACGTTCACGTTCTTCGCCCAGGGGTTGGGGGAGCGCAAGATCCGCCTGAGCTACACGCTGGAGGCGCCGGTCTGGAAGGCGACGTACCGAATCCTGCTCGGCGAGGAGGGGAAGCCGCCGATGATCCAGGGCTGGGCTGTGGTGGACAACACGCAGGACGAGGACTGGGAGAACGTGCAGCTCTCGCTGATCGCCGGGCTGCCGGTCGCGTTCACGCACGACCTGTACACGCCGCGCTACATCCGCCGGCCCGAGGTCCGCGTGCAGGAGACGACCGGCGTGTTGCCTCCGACGATGGAGGTGGGGATGGCCTCCGACGTGCTGATGGACGACGAGTACGCGGTGGGCGGGGGAATGTCCGCGATGGCGGCGGCGCCGATGCAGCAGCGTGCGCGCTCAGGCGTCATCAGGGACGAGAACTATGCGAGGAAGTCAGCCGTCAGCTCGACGCCGACGCAAGTGCGCGAACGGAAGGTCGGCGACCTGTTCGAGTACGAGATCGAGCATCCGGTGACGATCAAGCGCAACCAGTCGGCCCTGGTGCCGATCGTGCTGCGCGACTTCCAGGGGAGGCCGGTGCTGCTCTACAACAAGCAGAACCGGGCCGACAACCCGATGCGTTGCGTCGAGTTCAAGAACACGACCGGGCTAACCCTCGAAGGCGGCCCCGTCACCGTGCTGGAGGCGAGCACCTACGTCGGCGAAGCGATGCTCGAAACGATGAAGCCCGACGAGGAACGGCTCGTGCCGTACTCGGTGGAACTGGGCGTCAGCGTGCTGGACAACGTCGATTCGTTCAACGAGCGCGTCCACCGCGTCACGGTGCATCATGGCGTGCTGCAAGCGCACTACGTCGAGGTGTCGCAGACGAAGTATCACTTCAACAACAAGTCGTCGGAGCCGCAGACGGTCTACCTGGAGCATCCGCGCAGCGGGGAATGGCAGCTTGTCAGCACGCCGGCCCCGCACGAGACGACGGAGAACTACTGGCGATTCCGCCTGTCGCTGGAGCCGAACAAGGTGACGGCGTTCGTCGTGAAGCAAAAGCTGCCGCTCAGCCAGGTCTATCAGCTTGTCCACATGGCGGAGCCGACGCTGTTCTGGATCCTGGAGCAGAAGTACCTCGACCAGAAGTGGGGGCAAGTCGTCCAGGACGTGATCGCCGCGAAGCGCCAGGCCGCCGAGCTGGACGCGGCGCTGCAAGCGCTGGGGCAGGAGCGTGCGACGATCCACAACGAGCAGAAGCGGATCCGCGAGAACTTGCAGTCGCTCGGCGACCGTCCCGGCGAGAAGGAGCTGCGCGAGCGTTTCATCCGCACGCTCAACGCGCAGGAGGACCGCCTGGAGCAGATCGAAAAGGACGTGCAAGCCAAGCAGCAAGCCAGCGCTGTCGCGCGCGACAAGATCAACGCGATGCTGGCGAAGATGGAGTACGAAGCGGAGATCTAAATGCGTTAACCACAGAGGCACAGAGAACACAGAGAAAGGCAAAAGACGGAGACTCGTGAGTATGGTTTCCTTCTGCCTTTCCTCTGTGTTCTCTGTGCCTCTGTGGTAAAGTCTGCGTTTTACAAAAGCCCCAGTTTCTTCATGCGGCTGATGAGCGTCGAGCGGGCCATGCCAAGGGCGCGGGCGGCCTCGGCCTTGTTGCCGTCGGCGGCGGACAAGGCCAGCATGAGCTGCTCGCGCTCCATGCGGTTGCGCTCCCCTTTCAGCGTGCTGGCGACGCCGGCCAGCACCGGAGTCGAGTCGTGCGGCTTGGGCACGGCCTTCTCGACGGCGTGAATCTCGTCGGGCAGGTCGCGCACGGTCAACACCTCGTCCTCGGCGATGACGACCGCCCGTTCAACGACGTTCTCCAACTGGCGGATGTTGCCGGGCCAATCGAACGCTTTGAGCGCGGACAGCGCTTCGTCGTCGAGCGTCTGGATGTTCTTCCTGCAGCGCTCGGCCGACAGTTTCACGAAGTGCTGCGCCAGCTCGGCGATGTCCTCGCGGCGCTCGCGCAGCGGCGGCACGACGATGGGGAACACGTTGAGACGATAGAACAGGTCGGCCCGGAAGCGCCCCTGTTTGATGAGCTCTTCCAAGTTCTGGTGCGTGGCCGCGATGATGCGGACGTCGGCCTGGATCGACTCGTTGGAGCCGACCCGCTCGAAGGTCTTCTCCTGAAGGACGCGCAGCAGTTTGGTCTGCACCTCCAGGCTCACGTCGCCGATCTCGTCGAGGAAGAGGGTGCCGCCGCTGGCCATCTCGAAGCGGCCGGCCTTGTCGCGGTGGGCGCCGGTGAAGGAGCCTTTGACGTGGCCGAACAGCTCGCTTTCGAGGAGGTTGGCCGACAACGCCGCGCAATGGACGATGACGTAGGGCTTCGCCGCCCGGGCGCTGCTGTCGTGGACCGCGCGGGCCAGCAGTTCCTTGCCGGTGCCGCTCTCGCCGCGCAGCAGCACGACGGCGTCGGTGGCGGCGACCTTGCGCACGGTGCCGTACAGCATGCGGACGACCGGGCTGGACCCGACCATGCCGCCGGGCAGCGGCTCGGGCGCTGGCTCCTCGACGGGCTTGGCCGGCTTCTCCTCCTTCGCTGGCTCCGGCGTCCCTGTGTTCTGCCGGTAGAGCTGCGATTGCAGCGCGAGGATTCGCCGCTGCTGCTCGGCGATTTTGTCGACCTTCGCTTGCAGCTCGCGGTTCAGTCCTTCGATGATCCGATGGCCCGTCGCGCTTTCAAGGGCAAGCACGGTGATCTGCGCGAAGGCCGACAGCAGGTTCCAGTTTTCCTGGGTGTACGGCGTCCCCCTCGGCCCCAGGATCAACAGGGCGATGAGCCGGCCGTTGTGCATCAGCGGCTGGGCGAGTTCGCCGTTGAGGAACTGGAGCTGCCGCTGCGCCATCGTCGCGGTGTACTGGCTGCCGGGCTGGAGGCGCGGCTGTTGTTCGAGGGCGAGGATGATCGGGAAGTTCGCCGGGATCTCGTCGAGCGCGGGCGGCGAGCCCACCTGCGCGGCCAGCTTGTAGACCGCTGGCTCGCCGACGCGCAGGTAGACGGCGCCTTGGGTCGTGCCGAGCAGCTGCGTGGTCGCGTGCAACAGGCGTTGCGCCAGGGCAGGGGGGTCGACCAGCTGCGCGACGGCTTGGCTCATCTGCTGCAGCGTCTCGTCGAGCTGCGACTTGTTGCGCGAGAAGCTGCGGTCCAGCACCTTCCTGAAACGGCTACGCGCTTGGTCGAGGAACAGCATGAAAATCAACGCCGTCGTGCTGACTGAGATCGCGTCCCAGAAGCTGGGACCGGCGATGACCTGGTTGAAGATCAGCGTTCCCAGGAAGACGACGGCGTAGTAGAGGATGCCCGCGAGGAAGCTGGCGAGGAAGTAGCTGACGCTGGAGTCGAGGATCTTGTCGACTTCCATGAGCCGGTAGCGCGTGATGCTGATCGCGAACGCCGCCGTCACGAAGCACGACGCCGCGAACATCGGCCAGGTGGCGCCCCCCTCGGCGAACGAGTCGGGGTCGCCGAACGCCAATGCAAGCGAGATGCCGCTGCAAAGGAGCGCAAGCATCGACCCGCCGAGGATGAACTTCACCTGGTTGCGTTCGAGGCTGTCGACGGCGGTGCGGTAGCTGTGGATGAGGGCGACGATGCAGCCTCCATACCAGAGGAACGCGACGGCGAGCGTGGTGAAAACGGCGTACTTGAGCAGCGCCAGGCGGAAGATGATCGTTTCGTGGTCGCTGCGGTCGTGCGTGTACGACGTTCGCAGCCAGGCATAGGTGACGATCATCACCGTCAGCACCAGCACCGGCAGGGCGTAGATCGCCAGATGCGCCTTCCAGCCGAGCTTTTCGAGGAACGCTTTGCGGCGCGGAAACAAGCAGTAGAAGTGCAGGCCAACCACGGGGAGCAGGATGCCGCAGATCATGAACACGAGGAGCAAGACGGGTTGCGTTGCGATGTGGAACCAGTGGTAGCCCCCCATGTACGCACCCATCGCGGCTGCGCAGACGAGGAAGAACTGGCCCGCCGCCGCGTCCTGGGGTCGCTTCCAGAAAACGAGCGCCCCGACCAGGAACAGGGCAGCTTTCAGCACGAACCAGATCATCGACGGCAGCATGTCGCGCCATTGCAGCTCGCCAAGCTGGCACCAGGCGTCGAACGTCTCGGTCTTGCCTTCGCGGACGCCGCTGAACTGAACGCGAATGATCGGATCCTGGGCGTCGTCCTTGTCAGGCTCCGACCACTTCAGCCAACTGGTCTTGCTTGTTCGCGGGATTTTTGCGATCTGTTGTTGAACTTGGAGTGGTGCGCGCAGAATGTCGAGCCAGTTGTCGATCTCGATCTCGCCCACGCGCGTGATCACGTCGCCGGAGCGTGGCTGATATTCCTGCGAATCGACGATTCGCTTAGGCTTGCCTAACAAGGTGGTGCCGAACGCGGTCCGTAGTCCCAAATCGGGGACGGTTGGGACATACAGCATCACGAGGCAACTGTAAGCGATCGCGGTAATGCCGACCACGACGATCCAGAAGCGGAG
>JAYSSW010000035.1:0-11013 GCA_043720335.1 Planctomycetia bacterium | reverse complement strand
AGGAAGGAGATGGGGAGACAGGCAGAGGATCACCAAGCCCCAGGATGAGCGAAGCGATTCCTGGGGGTGAGTCGGCGCGCGGTTCGACCCCCACCAATCGCTTCGCTCATGGTGGGGCTTGGCGACATTCTCTCCCTGCCCCCTTCACGAGCGCCAGCGGCTCTTCGCGACGCTCATGCTGCCGACTTCGATGCGGAGCGGGTCGCGGCGGACCTCCGGGGCGAGCGGGAACTTGTCGACCTCGCCCGCCAACGGCAGGTCGGCGCCGAAGCCGATCGACTTCAGGTGCTCCCCGCCGCTGCACACCTCCAGCGCGCCGGCGAGGATGCGGCCGTGGTTCTCGTAGCAGTCCCAGGCGAGCCGGGCGCTGTCGTTGAGCTTCACGCCGCACGCGTCGCACAGAAAATCGACGATGGCCCCGGCGAGCAGCGTGTCCTCCAGGCACGGCGCCCCCTCGCTGCCCGCGCAGACGATGTGGAGAGGACGCGCGTCGTGGCGAAGTTGTTCGCAGACGGCGGTGAAATTCACGAACGCCGCGATCAGCACGCGGTCGGCCGCCAACGCGCGGACGATGGCGCGGGTGCCGTTGCTGGTGGTGAGGACCAGCGTCATGCCCCGGCAGCGCTTGGCGGTGTACTCGCGCGGCGAGTTGCCCAGGTCGAAGCCCGGCAGCGGCAGCCCGCCACGCTCGCCGCCCAGCAGCGTCCTGCCCGCCGGCAGCGATTCGGCCAGCGCCTTCGCCTCGTCGATCTCGGCGCACGGCCTCACCGACACGCACCCCGACGCCAGCGCTTGCACAATGGTCGTCGTTGCACGCAGCACGTCGATGGCCACGGCGACGCAGCCCGTCATCACCGCAGGCGCCAGCTCCGGCGTCAGATGCACGCGCACGTCCCGCTCGCCGCCCATGTGGTCCGCCTTTGGTGATGGTGCCTCTCACGGTTCTATCCTTTGCGACGGGCAACGGCAGCGGAAGCAAGATCGGAACCACGAAGGAGCACGAAGAGAAGGCAGAGTACGCCGCGCCAAGCCCCATCATGAGCGAAGCGATTGGTGGGGTCAAACCTTGTCCGGTTTCGTCCCCTTGCGTTGCGGCGGGCGCGGACGATAATAGAGGGACCATCCCGAGGCTCCGCACTCCAGGCGCGACCCACCATGCTCCCCTGCCCGAATCCCACCTGCACCCATTCGTTCAGCCCGGCCCAACTGCAGTCGGCCGCGTCGGTGAAGTGCCCGAAGTGCGGCTTCGTGCTGAAGGGGTCTGTCCCGGCGAAGGCGCCAACCCCGCCGCCCAAGCCCGTCGCGCCGCAGATCAAGGCCGCCCCGGTCGCGATGGCCAAGCCGGTGACGCCAGTAAGCGGCCAGCCGCCGGCGAAGATCGCGATGGCCATGCCGGTCCCGCCGAAGCCCGCGCCACAGCTGAAGGCGAGGCCGGCCATCGACGTGGAGCTGCTGCCCGATCTGGAACCCGATGTGGAACTGGACGAACCGCCGCCGCCTGCGTTCGACGACGACGGCCCGCTCATTCGCACCTCGAAGCACCGTCGCGGCTCGCGCGGTCGCAAGTTGCTGGTGGTCGGCTTCGCCATCCTCATGTCGTCCAGCCTCATCGTCGTTGCCGGCTGGTTCCTCTACGACCTGTTCCTCCGCCCCGACGGACCACTCCGGGGCGGCGCCGCTTCCAACGACCGCGTCACCACGGGCCTCGCACGCAGTGCGCGCGGCAAGGACGAGGAGGTCTTCAAGCTGACGCTCCCGCCCAAGGACTGGAAGTTCGACAACGAGACGCGGACCCGCCTGGGCGCCAGTGCCGCGTTCCGCCACAAGGAGCAGGATGTCTGGTTCGCCCTGGTCGTCAAGGATTACGACACGCTCCGCCCGCGCGAGTCCGACATGATCCGCGTCGGCGTCGAGAAGCTGGAAACGCTGTACGGCGAGGCGATGGAACTTGATACGCGCACCGAGCCGGCCAGCATCGGCAAGACACCCGGTCAGAGGCTCAAGTTCAAGGGGCAGATGAACGCCGTCAGCTGGTGGGGCGAGTGCTACCTGTTCTTCCACAACGGGTTCGGGTACTGGTTCCTGATCGCCAGCCCCGACCTGGAGATCGCCCAGCAGCACGCCGGCGAGATGTTCCGCGAGGACGGCCGCTTCGCCCTGCTCACCGAACGCAAGGGCTGGCGCGAACAGCCCCCGCCGACCACGAAGTACGCGAGCGGCAGCGGCGCGTTCAGCCTCACCACGCCGGAGGGGGTCTGGTCCAAGCACAGCGCCAAGAACGAGGACGAGAAGGGGGACCTGTTCCTCAAGGGAACCTACCCGCAGGACAAGGACAACAGCAAGTCGGCGTCGCTGCTCGTCGTCGCGATGGACAAGCAGGACGACTTGAAGGAGGCGATGAAGCTGGCCAAGACCTACCTGGAGGACCGCAAGAAGGAGGAGAACCCCGGCTACAAGCTGGCCCCCTACGCCGAGGGCAAGGACGCGATGAACGAGGCGGGCGTGGCCGAGGACGTGGGCAATGTGCGCGGCCGCGTGCTTGACCTGCAGGTGACGCTGAGCGACGAGCCGGTGCGCTACTGGCTGATCGCGGTCGGCAACGACGCCGAGAACGCCTACGTCTACCGCTTCGAGTGCCAGTGGCGCCACCGCCAGCTCTGGCGCCAGGAGTTCATCGACCTGCTGCGCACGCTGAAGATCAAGAAGGCGGAGTGAGCACAATACGCCGCATTGCTTTTGCAGGTGGATTTCACCTCGCTTTAAATCGGGTTCCACCGCAGTCATTGCAATTTTTCTTGCCGCCGCAGCTCATGCAGTCTCCAAAGATGATTCCCTTTCCGGAGCCGCCGCACAAGTTGCAGTTGCCGGAACCTCTGCATGTTGGGCAAGGAATCACCACTTTGTTAAAGAAGAACAGAGCAACGCCAATTATGATGACGGCTAACACGACGCCAAACACGCAGCCGAATCCTTGTCCGAAGCCCTGGCCTGTGGGCGAGTTTTCGGGCTGATGCACGACAACCCTGGGCGATTCCACGCTTTTGCGAGGAGGTGCAGCGATAGGACAGCCGCAATTCGGGCAGCTAGGAGCTTGCTCAGAAATCTGTCGATTGCACTCCGGACAAGAAATCAGCGCCATGGGTCAGTTTCCTCTGATTGCTGAACACAAACTTGCCAAGTTCGTCGAAGATTTTGTGGCTTCAGACCGCCGTCCAGCCTGGCTGAATTCCGTTGGAGAACCATTTCTCGATTTTGCGGGTTCATCGCAGCCTTGACCACTCCACACCATACCCTAGCGAGGAGTCACGCTTTGGCGCAGAGGCGCTGGACTTGGGATTTCAAAACGCTGGCATGTCGACATAAAGGCTACTCTCCTGAATCGACGCGCCTGAATTCAAGGTCAAGGAGATGAGTTGACGCGGCCAAGGTCAGCGAATCGCCGTTCATTGCGTACCTGAACTCCACTTTGTTTCTTCCATAGACAACTCCAGGAAAATCCAGCTCGACCGCTGCGGCTGAAAAGACCAGGTATTTTCCATCCGTTGTTGCAAGAAAGGCGAGAGTGGAGCTGAAAGTGCCGTTCCTGTTGAATCTCATGTAGCCGGCGACTTCGTTCCCCGACAATTTCCCAGAACGGACGACGTCCCAACGCCCGACGAGATCTTTCTTCGGGGGCGCTGCCAGCGGAACTGGCTCAATTGGCTGTTGCCCATTGGGGAGATTTTGACGGCCGTCGCCTCCATTGAACTTGCTCCCCGGATTGTCGTTGCCGACATTGGCATTGTTCTGCCTTGCCTGCATTTCGCCGACCTTTTTCGCCCCAGTTAGCATGTTTCCAATTTCGCGCCATAGTCCCAGAACCACGACAGCGCAGAAGCAAACAACGACGCACCCAATGACAAAACGCGGCGAGATGCCGCTTCCGGCTTTCTTTTCCTTCCCATGTGATTCCCCTTTCGATGACGAACCAGAAAGGGGGAAGCCGCACTTCGGGCAAGCCGCTGCGCGGGTCGAAACCTGTGCGCCGCATTCCTCGCATGAAATCATAGCCATTGTCAATCTCCAGGATGTGTCGTTGGACGAAAGCAGTGCTCGGGGTGCTTGCTTGCAACGACAAGTTTTTCTCCATGTCCTTGAAACGCGGCCGACCTGTAGGTGCAAGACGGCGTTTTATCAACCAGAAAGTCGCTGCAACAATGCGTCCCGCAACGATGCGGCTAGCCGACCCAGGCTCATTAACAGCCCCTAACACAACCCGGAAAAGCCTGGAAAAACGTCCACGTTTCGGGGTTGTGTTAGGCGTTCTAAGGAAAGCAGAAAAAATAACTTCCCGAATTGGGCTGGGCAAGAGATGGGCATCCCTCTCCCCGGAGGGGAGAGGGGAGCAAGCGCGTTTCCTCAAACCGGGAAGTTGTTTTTTCTGCTTTCCTAAGCTCAGCTGCGGTCACCAAGGTTGCATGTCCAATTCGCTGTTTTCTTTGAAACTTCAAGAAACCGAAAAAGGAAGTTGCTGCGGGCAGATTGTATGCGTCCCGCTTCATTTCGACCATCAAGCCAACAGCCTAATTGATCTGGCTGGGTTGTCGTCTTTTGAGCGAGCACGAACGAGTCCCCCTGCTTGGTCGCGAAAAAAACGCATTGTTTCTTTTGAGACAACAGTCAAGGCATGCTCGCAGCCGCAACCGTTTCGGCTATTGATCGGGTGCCGCGTTGCAATGATGTCGTTCAGTGGTCCGCGTTTTCCCCCTGTTCCCCACCTCTTGACGTTGCGACCCGTTCCCGGAAGATAAACGGCAGCCCTGCGCGATGCCCTCGCCGCGCGACCCCCTTCCTACGGAGGGCGTCGCGCGGCGCTGCCATGTACACGCCTTCTCTTTCGGGGACCTTTCCAGCATGCCCAAGCGCACCGACCTGAAGAAGATCCTCCTCATCGGCTCCGGCCCCATCGTCATCGGCCAGGCCTGCGAGTTCGACTATTCCGGCACCCAAGCGTGCAAGGCGCTCCGCGAGGAGGGCTACACGGTCGTCCTGGTCAACTCCAATCCCGCGACCATCATGACCGACCCCGACACCGCCGACCGCACCTACATCGAGCCGATCACCTGGGAGGTCGTCGCCAAGATCATCGAGAAGGAGCGCCCCGACGCCCTGCTCCCCACCCTCGGCGGGCAGACCGGCCTCAACACCGCCATGGACCTGTGGAAGCACGGCGTGCTCGAGAAGTACGGCGTCGAGATGATCGGCGCCAAGGCCGACGTCATCGACAAGGCCGAGAACCGCCAGAAGTTCAAGCAGGCCATGATCAAGCTCGGCCTCGACGTGCCCAAGAGCTTCGTCGTCAACACCCTGCAGGAAGCCCTCGACATCCGCGACCAGATCGGCCTGCCCAACGTCATCCGACCCAGCTTCACCCTCGGCGGCACCGGCGGTGGCATCGCCTACAACCGCGAGGAGTTCACCGAGCTTGTCAGCCGCGGCCTCGACCTCTCCCCCACCAACGAAGTGCTGATCGAGGAATCGGTCATCGGCTGGAAGGAGTTCGAGCTGGAGGTGATGCGCGACCACGCCGACAACGTCGTCATCGTCTGCTCCATCGAGAACCTCGACCCGATGGGGGTGCACACCGGCGACTCGATCACCGTCGCGCCGGCACAGACTTTGACGGACAAAGAATACCAGCGCATGCGCGACGCCGCGCTGCGCATCATCCGCGAGATCGGCGTCGAGACCGGCGGCAGCAACATCCAGTTCGCCACCAACCCCGCCAACGAGCGCATGATCGTCGTCGAGATGAACCCGCGCGTGAGTCGATCGAGCGCTCTCGCCTCCAAAGCGACCGGCTTCCCCATCGCCAAGATCGCGGCGAAGTTGGCGGTCGGCTACCGGCTCGACGAGCTGAAGAACGACATCACCCGCGAGACCACCGCCTGCTTCGAGCCGACCATCGACTACGTCGTCACCAAAATCCCGCGCTGGGCGTTCGAGAAATTCCCCGACGCCGACCCGACCCTCACCACGCAGATGAAGTCGGTCGGCGAGACGATGGCGATCGGCCGCACTTTCAAGGAGTCGCTTCAGAAAGCGCTGCGCGGCCTGGAGACGGGGCGCTTCGGCCTGGGCTGCGACCAGAAGGACCTGTGGGGCACCCCCGCCCGCCCCAGCCGCGAGACGATCCTGAAGCACCTGGCGGTCCCGAACGCCGAGCGCATCTGGTTCGTCCGCTACGCGATGAAGGACGGCATGACGGTCGAGGAGATCAACCGCTCCACGAACATCGACCCGTGGTTCCTGAACGCGATCCAGGAGATCGTGGCGCTGGAGACGAAGCTCGCTGCCTGCCCGACGCTGGAGGCGGCCTCGGATGAGCTGTTGTGGGAGGCGAAGCAGACCGGCTACGCCGACCGCCAGCTGGCGACGATCTGGCACACCGACGAGCTGCGCGTCCGCCGCCGCCGCAAGGAACGCGGCGTCGAGGCGGTCTTCAAGGTGGTCGACACCTGCGCCGCCGAGTTCGAGGCGTACACGCCGTACTACTACTCGACCTACGAGAAGCCGTCGCGGCAGGTCGTCGACGGCGTGTCGGTGATGGTGGCGGAGGACGAGACGAAGCCGGCCAAGCCGGGCGTGGACCGCATCATGATCCTGGGGGGCGGCCCCAACCGCATCGGCCAGGGGATCGAGTTCGACTACTGCTGCTGCCAGGCTGCTTTCGCATTGAAAGCCGCCGGCTTCGAGACGATCATGGTCAACTCGAACCCGGAAACGGTCTCGACCGACTACGACACCAGCGACCATTTGTTCTTCGAGCCGTTGACGGTCGAGGACGTGCTGAACATCGTCGACCGGATGAAGCCGAAGGGGATCATCGTGCAGTTCGGCGGGCAGACGCCGCTGAACCTGGCGCGCGCTCTTGAAGCGGCCGGGGCGCCGATCATCGGCACGAGCGTCGAGTCGATCGACACGGCGGAGGACCGCGGGCGCTTCAAGGAGATGGTCGACAAGCTCGGCCTGAAGCAGCCGGCCAACCGCATCGTGCGCGACATGCAGGGCGCGTTGCACGCCGCCCGCAGCATCGGCTTCCCGGTGCTGGTGCGGCCCAGCTTCGTCCTCGGCGGCCGCGCGATGGAGATCGTGTACGACGAGGACCGGATGAAGAACTTCGTCGACCGCGCCATCGAAGCGTCGCAAGGCAAGCCGATCCTCATCGATCAGTTCCTGGAGTCGGCGATCGAGGTCGATGTCGATTGTTTGTGCGACGGGACGCGGGTGGTGATCGGCGGGGTGATGCAGCACATCGAGGAGGCGGGCATCCACTCGGGCGACTCGGCGTGCGTGCTGCCGCCGTACAGCCTGCCGCCGGCGATCATCGAGACGATCAAGGAGCAGACGAGGGCGATGGCGCTGGAACTGAACGTGAAGGGATTGATGAACGTGCAGTTCGCGGTGACCGGCGTGAGCCGGCAGCTGGCGCCGGGCAGTGCCGCGCCGGCGGACGCGGCGGTGTACGTGCTGGAGGTGAACCCGCGCGCCAGCCGCACCGTGCCGTTCGTGGCGAAGGCGTGCAACGTGCCGCTGGCGAAGCTGGCGGCGCTCATCATGGCGGGGGCGACGCTCGACGAGTTGAAGGTCTATGACGAGGTGGTGCCCACGCATTTCTCAGTGAAGGAGAGCGTCTTCCCGTTCAACAAGTTCCCCGGGGTCGACATCATCCTCGGCCCGGAGATGCGTTCGACGGGCGAGGTGATGGGGATCGACGACCGCTTCCCGATGGCGTTCGCGAAGAGCCAGCTGGCGGCGAACAGCGCGCTGCCGGAGAGCGGCACGGTGTTCATCAGCGTGAACGACCGCGACAAGCCGGAGGTGGTGAACGTGGCGCGCGGCCTGGCGGAGCTGGGCTACCGCCTCATCTCGACGCGCGGCACCGCCAAGGCGCTGCGCGGCGCCGGCATCGCCGTGCAGGAGATCGCCAAGCTGCAGGAGGGCCGCCCGAACCTCGTCGACTACATGAAGAACGGCGAAGTGAAGCTGGTCATCAACACGCCGTCGGGCAAGGGATCGCGCACCGACGAGGGCAAGATCCGCTCCGCCGCTGTGATGAACCGCGTGACCTGCATCACGACGCTCGCCGCCGCAGCGGCCGCCGTGGAGGCGTGCAAGGCGCTGCGCGAAGGCGAACTGACCGTGAAGCCGCTCCAGGACTGGTTCGCGGCGAAGTAGGCGTAAGCGGGGCGAGGACACGCGACGCGGCGGGAGCGAAGACGCCGCCGCAAGTCTTGCGGTCGATGAATTCCGCGATCAAAGCAGATCGCGAAATTCGTCCATGGTCAAGCCGGCGTCCTGGATGATTCCGCCCATCGTGATCGCGTTCACCGGATTCTGACGCGGGATGATGATTTTCTGCGTGCCATTCGTCATCACGATATGCTTGCCCTGGCGCAGGATCCAGAACCCCGCTTTCTGCAAGGCTCGAACGGCGTCGAGGTGATTGTCTCCGGGCATTCTTGGCATGGTCAGACCGCCACCTCGATTTCGCGGACCTCGGCGCCTTCATCCGGCTCGATTTCCGCTTCAAGGTACTCCTGGATGGCCGACGTGATGTTCGCGAGCGCCTCGGCTTCGGTGGCCCCTTGCGACCAGCACCCCGGCAGGCTTGGCGCGCAAACGGCGAACCCTTCCTCCGACGGATAGAGCGAAATCTTGAACTTCATGGTCTGCCTCCTTTCGCCCATTGTACCGCGCGAATGTCAACCGGCTCCCAGCCGACCGCTGCACAACACGGCGTGGCGTCCCCAGCCGCGCGACTCACATATCGGTAAAACATGAATTCCGCTCCCCAGGGGAGCGGCTTGGGGAATCTCGAATCCTCGAAGTTTCGCAGCCGCATCCAGCCCGATTGACCAGCGAACTCGCTCACTCGCTCAGCGCGGCGAACCTCCGTGGCGCCACGATGCGATCACTCCCGGCCCGACTTCTCGAATCCCCCATGCAATTCCTTGACGCGACGCTGCCGAGTTTGATCGAGAACCTCGCCCTCGACGAAGCACTGCTGATGCAGGCCGAGACGACGGGCGCGGCGCTGCTGCGCCTGTGGGAATGGCCGACGTTCGCCGTGGTGCTCGGCGCCGGCGGCAAGCGGCTCGACGACGTGGACACCGAGTGCTGCGACGCCGACGGCGTCCCGGTCACACGCCGGGGCAGCGGCGGCGGCACGGTCCTGCTCGGCCCCGGCTGCCTCCTCTACTCCGTTGTCCTGCCGTTCCAGCTTCACCCCGCCCTCGCCGACGTGAAGGCGTCGTACACCTTCGTCCTGCAGCGCATTGTCGACGCCTTGCGGTCGCACGTTCCCGAACTCACGCTGCAAGGGGGCAGCGATCTCACGATCGGCAACCAAAAGATATCGGGCAACGCCCAGCAGCGCAAGCGCACGCACCTGCTCCAGCATGGCACGCTGCTGCACGGCTTCGACCTGCCGAGCATCACACGCTACCTGAGGCAGCCCGAGCGCCAGCCCGACTACCGCCGCCAGCGCGGCCACGACGATTTCGTGACGAACCTGCCGCTCGACGCAATGACGATCAAAGCCGCGATCCGCGCGGCCTGGAACGCGGACGAGGAACTTGTCGAGCTGCCGCGCGAAACGGTGCAGCGCTTGATCGACGAGAAGTACGGCCGCGCCGACTGGACCGCGCGGCGGTAGACGATTGCTGAACCGCAGCCCTCGCCGGTCGCCCAGCGCGCGGAAAAACGGCGAGGACCAGCCTCGCCGTTCGCACGATTTTCGGCATCGTCGACATGTCAACCGCGCAGCACGACCGAGCCGTCGCGGGTGCGCCAGTGGGTGAGTGTCATCGGCTCGCCGGAGGCCATCCAGCCGCCGACCACGGCGCCCATCAGGCCCAGCAGCAGGGCGGCGACCGCGCCGAGGGCGGCGTTGCGGGTCGCCTTGGCCGCGTCGATCTCCGCCTGGGTGGGAGTTCGCGTCGTCTCGGTGCTGGACGTGGTCGTCGTGGTGGACGTGGTCGTGGTGGTTGACGTCGTCGGAGTCGCGGGGACCACGGGCGCCGTCTTCGGCTCCGCCCAGGCCGGGTGGCTGGGGGACAGGGCGCCGTACCAGTTGCCCATCGCGTGTCCGGCGCCGTGGCTGGCCAGCATCAGCAGCAGCGGGGTCGCCACCAGCCAGACGGCGGCGCCGTGCAGCATGGCCGGTTCGGAGCGGAGGAACCCCGCGATCTTGCCGGCGACCCAGCCTCCCGCCACGAAGGCGAAGAACGACCCGAACACGCTGAGCGCCAGGCTGCTCCAGGCGAGGGTTTTCCAGTCGAGCACGACGCGCGACGGGCCCGACACGTGCGCCCCCACGGCGAGGCCGACGAGGCCGAACAGCACCACCAGGGCGAGGGCGGTCAGCGTGCCGACGAAGATCGCGCTCCACAGGACCGGCCAGCTGGCGTGCGGCCCGGCGGCGGGCGTCTCATTGCGATTCGTTTCCATGGCTCATGCTCCTTAGGGGTTGCGGTTAGCGGCCCACGCCGAGCATGAACAACAGAATCAGCAGCAGGCCGGGGACGCCCAGCAGCCACAGGAAGATGTAGATGATCCCGGTCTTGGCCCCGATTTCGCCGCGGCGAATCGTGTCTTGCATGCGCTGCATCATGGCAGTTTCTCCGTGTGTGGTCCAGCATTCAGGTTTGAAGCTCCCGCATGGGAGCATGCGTGGCGATTATGCAAACGTGATGCCACACGCAATTCCGCGCGTCGCGCACGCCAGAGCCACGGCGACGAAGCGGCGCGGACGAGGTCTCCCCGTTCAGAAGCTGTTTCAGAACCTCGTGGGACGAAAATCGTTATCAGCGACAGAAGGCGAGCGGCGCGGCGTAAGCCCGCCGTGAAAAGGATCGTTCGTGCAAATGGCACGCATATTACGCCGGCTCGAAAGTACATCAATTAGCAAGTTCCGCTGGGGCGGCGTACCGCGCCCAGGGGTGGAGGAAGTAGCTGACCACATGGCTGGGC
>JAYSSW010000034.1:0-5231 GCA_043720335.1 Planctomycetia bacterium | reverse complement strand
GCGAGGAAGCACACGCGCGCGTGTAGTGTTTCTCCCGACGTGTCCGGGTTTCCGATGCGCAGCGAGGAATGACTTTGCATCGTCGCGCTTTCCTCGCTTGGCGCTTCGGGCTCAGGGGCAAAACTTCCTTGATTTCGCTCGGGATCATGGGACGATGATCTTTGAACCATCACCAGCGACGGGGGGCGGCCCATGCGGCATCCAGTGTTCACGCGGCGCGACATGCTGCAGGCGGGCGCGATCGGCTTGGCGGGGCTTTCCCTCGCCGACGTGCTCGCCATGCGGGCGACCGCCGAACCGGGTCGCTCGACTTCGTTCAACTCGGTCATCTACCTCTTCCTGTCGGGCGGGCTGGGGCAGCACGACAGCTTCGACATGAAGCCCGACGCCCCCGACAACATCCGCGGCGAGTTCGCCCCGATCGCGACGCGCACGCCGGGCGTGCAGATCTGCGAGCACCTGCCGATGCTGGCCAGCCGCAGCGACAAGTGGGCGCTGGTCCGGTCGCTGACGCACCCGAGCAACGACCATTCGCTGGGCCACCACATCATGCTGACCGGCCGCAGCGGCGCCCCGCTCGGCTTCAACCCCAATGCGCCGAGGCCAGGCGACTACCCGTCGCTAACCTCGGTGGCGGGGGCGACGGTGCCGAGCCGCAACGGGCTGCCCAGCTCCGCCGTGCTGCCGTTCCACTTCATCCACCACAGCGGGCGCGTCATCCCCGGCCAGTTCGCCGGCGAGATGGGAAGGCGCCACGACCCCTGGCTGATCCAGGCGGCCCACAACTGCCCCGGCTACGGCGCCTGCCCCAACTGCATCGACCACGAACGCCGGCCTCATCAACACACGGGCAACCCCGTCTTCCAGCCCCCCAACCTCCGCCTCTCCGAAGGACTCGACCCCGGTCGGCTGTCGTCGCGGCGCGGCCTGCTCAGCATCGTCGAACATCAACAACGATTGCTCGACGACGCCGCCTCGCGCTCCGATCTCGACACGCAACGGGCCAGCGCCCTGTCGCTGCTCACGTCGAGCCGCGTGCGCGACGCCTTCGATCTTGACCGTGAGAGCGCGCCGCTGCTCGACCGCTACGGCCGCAACCTGTTCGGCTGGTCGTGCCTGCTCGCCCGGCGACTGGTCGAACTGGGAGTCGGGCTGGTGCAGGTGAACCTGGGCCGCAACGAAACCTGGGACACGCACGGCAACGCCTTCCCGCACCTGAAGGACAACCTCTACCCGCCGATGGACCGCTGCGTGTCGGCGCTGATCGACGACCTCGACGCGCGCGGGCTGCTCGACACGACGCTGATCGTGATGGCGGGGGAGTTCGGCCGCACGCCGCGCATCAGCCATCTCGCTCAACATTACGCGCTGCCGGGCCGCGACCACTGGGGCGCGGTGCAGTCGGTGTTCCTCGCCGGCGGCGGCGTGCGCGGCGGAACCGTGGTCGGCTCGTCGGACCGCAACGGCGCCTACCCGGCGACCAGCCCGCAGACGCCGGAGAACTTCGCCGCCACGATCTACGACGCGCTGGGCCTGCCACGCACCGCCGCCTGGCACGACGCTACGCAAAGGCCGCACCACATCTACCAGGCCGACCCGATCGCGGGGCTGCGGGGGTAGGCGGCGGTTGACGGAAAGTTGTTGCGAGCCACTCGCAGCTTGCTTTATTGGAGCGATTCCAGTCTCGACAACCACTCGGAAAAATGAGGACACTTTCCGCGAATCGTATCGATACCGATCAATTCGGCGATTTGAGGACCCTGCACCACTTTCGCATCTTCGTAGTCCGGGAATTCTGCGATGATTCGCTTGCTGGGCGCGGTGTGTTCTCCATCGTTGATCAATTCAGGCGATGAGTACGCCTGTGCGATTGACATCAGATTCGCAACTTGCTTGTCATGATGGCCGTAAAAATACGAAAACCAATTCGGGTCCGCGAAAAGACAGGCTTCGTACTCGTGCAGTTGGATGTACGGAACGAACCGGGTGTCGCCGATGTCATCGGCGAACGCTTTTTCCAGGAACTCTGCCCGCCGCTGCGGTTGTCCTCGCAATGATTCGGATTCGACCAACCCCGGGAAGTCCCTGTGGATCTTGTACAAGTCGATCATCGTTGTGAAAAACACATCCTTGCCCTTTTCCTGGGCGAGAAACCGCAAGATGTCGTTTTTCATCGGCAGATACCTGCCGATGCCACCCCTGTGAATCCTGCGTTTGCTCTTTGAATGGGCGATGAGAACCGCGTGATTAAGAAAGACGCCGCGCTGCGCCAGATGCGGCGCCAGCACAGCGGAGGCAAACGCCTGTTCGGTCTGTCCCTCCGCGAACAAGTAGAGGCGGACCATCAGTGCGGACCTCCGCCAAGGACGTTCTTCTCCCATACTTCACCCAGGCTGTAGTCCTCCAGCCAGGCTTCAAGGGCGGCGGCGTCCGGCCGCGTGAACAACGATTCGTTTCCCCTTCGATCAACGACAACAACGTCTTCCGGGGCGAAATTGTCCAGAAATGAACTTGACTGTGTGCTGACGAGTACTTGCTTGTGGCGCGAGACCTGCTTAAACAGAGCCGCGACGACGTTCAGCGCGAAGGGATGAAGCCCGAGTTCCGGCTCGTCGACCAGGATCAAATCGGGCAGTTCCTCTTCCGGCTGCAGCAGGAGGGAGATCAAACAAATGGCCCGCAACGTGCCGTCAGACAGCTGGTGGGGACCGAATACTTGCTCTTCGCCGCCCGTGCCGGGTTCGCTGTCATCAGCGCTGGCGATCCAATTCAGCATGACATTCCGACGATCCGGGCCTGCGGGTTCCAGATCAAAATCGGCGAAGTAGGGAGCGACCATGCGCACCGTGCTGACGATGCGTTTGTAGGCAGTTCCGTCATGATCGTCGCGCAGTCGAAGAAGGAACGCAGCCAGGTTTCCCGCGTCGGACATCAGGGAGCGACCGTGCCCGACATAGCAGGACTGGCGAACGCGCGCGGTCGTTGACGTGTCGTGAAAGTGATAGACCCGGCAGTTGTTCAGCAGATGCCGGAAAACCTTCGCGCTGGGGTCGTCCAGTTCCGCCTTCTCACCAATGCGAGACTCCTTGTGGCCTCCACCGAGGGACATCGGCGGACGGTGGACCCCCTGAAAATCATGCCTTTTGTAGTCCAGCGTCTCGTCAGCGAATGCAAGGGTGTCTCCCGCCACGAAGAAGAGACGCTGGGTGTAGGTGTTCACCCCTGAACTGGTCTCGAACTCCAGGGTTGATTCCAATTGTGGAGTCGTCTTCGGCCCGCAGAACAGCAGGGAATGCGCGAATCCAGTCTCCGCCACGTAGTTTTGCAGCTGACCTGAACTTGCATTGGTTTTGCTCATCATTCGATTGAGCATTTTGAAGTATGAAATCAGATTGCTCTTGCCAGCGCCATTCGCACCGATCAGGACATTCATCGAGCGCAGTTCAAGATCCATGTTGCAGATGGATTTGAAACCGTTCAGTTTCACTCTTCGAAGCATGTTCGCCAAAAGCTGGACTCCCGTCCCGATTGAATGGCCTATTGCTTTGGTGCTCAACGGATTTTTTCCGCGTATCCATCGATCATGATGCGCTCGTAGCATCCTTTTGTCAACACTCCGAGTTCAAGGCGCTTCGCAATGCGAAAAACGCCGGCCCCCGCGTGGGAATCGGCGTACTCGTTGTTTCGCGGCTGTCGCTGCGCTCGCCACTTGTGGCCATCATTGGGAGGAGACGTTGGCAGGACGTTGCCCCCGCGCTACAATTCTTCAGCGGGGCGCCTCGTGTGGGGCAAGCTCCCGCCTCATGGGAGGCGTCCCGCTTCTGACACCAACTCCTCCTCCGCCAGCGTGTCCCATGTCTCGTCGGCTTCCTTCGATTCCGCCAGCGCCTCCTTCAACTCGCGCTCGCGGCGATACACGCGGTACGAATCGAGCGAGAAGACCAGCAGCCCCAGCCAGACGAAGACGAAGCTGGTCCAGTCGTTGCCGGGCGGCTGCTCGTGCATCACCAGCACCGCGAGAAGGAACTGGATGCTGGGCGAGAGGTACTGCATGAAGCCGAGCATCGAGAACGGCAGCATGCGGGCGGCCTGGCCGAAGCAGAGCAGCGGGATCGCCGTGACGATGCCGCTCAGCGCCAGCTTGCCGACCAGCGGCAGGTTGTCGGTGCTCAAAGCCATGTCGCCCTGGTAGCCGCGCCACGCCAGGTACGCGACGGCGAAGGGCATCAGCACGATCGTTTCGACCGACAGGCCGATCAGGCCGTCGACCGGCACCTGCTTGCGGATCAGCCCGTAGACGCTGAACGTGACCGCGAGCGACACCGCGATCCACGGCACCTGCCCGCTGGCGTGGATCATCAGCCCGCCGCCGACCAGGGCGAAGCCGAGCGCGAGCCATTGCAGGCGGCGCAGCTTCTCGCGGAAGACGATCAAGCCGAGAAAGACGCTGACGAGCGGCAGCAGGAAGTATCCCAAACTGGCCTGCACGACCTGCCGACTTTCAACACTGCGGATGTAGATGAGCCAGTTGGCGCCCACCAGCAACGACGACGCGATGAGCGGCAGCAGCAGCGTTTTCGTGCGGAAGCACCGAAGCACGTCGGGCCAGCGGCGCGCGAAGGTGAGCAAGGCTGCGAGGAAGGCGAGCGACCAGACGACGCGGTGCGCCAGCATCTCGGCGGCCGTCACCTCGCCCAGCACCCAGCGGAAGTACAGGGGGACCAGCCCCCACCAGGCGTAGGCGACCACGCCGTACAGCATCCCGCGTCGCGTGGGGTCGTTCTCCATGTCGTCCTCGTGCGTGTGCTTCAAAGCATCATTGTACGGCAGCAGGTCAAGCGGGGACGACACGCCGCGACCATCGCAGGTTCGGTCTCGCGATCCCGCGCGAACACGACGCCATGCAGGTTGCCCTATCATGAATCGTGCGTCGCGCCTGCGCATGCCTGAGCCCGAAGCGCCAAGCGAGGAAAGCCGCGCGCCGATGCAACGGGATCGTCGCGTGTCGGGCTGCCGAGGCGCAGCGAGGAATGGGCTCTCGTCGCCGCGCACCCCTCGCTGCGCCTTGGCGAACGGGACACGCAACGCTTCTCAGCGTCGCGCGGCTTTCCTCGCTTGGCGCTTCGGGCTCAGGGGGCCATCGCCTACCCCTTTCAAGGTGATTCGGCGTGGTCGGCAAGTTCGCGGGCCGTCGAGCGGTGGGCGCCGCGCCGGGTCCGCTTGACCTCGGC
>JAYSSW010000033.1:0-5240 GCA_043720335.1 Planctomycetia bacterium | reverse complement strand
TCGACGAGGGTGTCGTTGCACAGCAGGTGGACGGGCCGGGTGCGGTCGCTGGGGGCGAGATCCAGCAGCATCTCGAACACCAGCTGGGCGACGAGCGTGCTGTCCTTGCCGCCGGAATAGCCGATGATCCACGGGTCGGTGTTCGCGGCGAGGTATTCTTCGCGAAGGTCGCGTTGAGCCGTGAGCAGGCGGTCGAGCGTGCTATCGGTGATCGACGGTTGCTGCTCCAACATGTTCACCTCGCCAAGTCCGGTGACGGTTGCGACGCTTTTTCCGGCCACATCGGCAAGTTGGCCTGTGCCACGGGGCCGCAAACGCGGTCGTTGGCGGAGCGGCCTTCTCGAAAGTCATCCTGCCGTCACCGGCTTCTGGTTTCGATCATGAAGCACCGGCGGAGCACTCAAGTCGCAGTTGTCTCTGGTAGACTACCACTTCGCCAAGGGCTTGAACAGCGATTGCGGCCGGGCAGCGGCGACTTCGGGCTGGCCGCCCGCGTCACAACTCGGCCAGGCGGCGCGGCTCCTCCAGGAGCAGCGCATCGACGGCGCGGCGATGGGGGACGCCCCCTTCTCGGACATGCGACGGCCACGGACCTCCCTTCACTTCCACCGACGCGAGATCACGGCCGCCACTGCACGAAGTACACCGCGCCATCGACTCGCGTGAGCTGCCTCGGCTCGCCGCCCGCAACCGCGACGGTGAAGAGCTGCGGGTGCGTTCCCTCGAACGACACGAACGCGAGCTGCGTCGAGTCGGGGCTCCAGCGCACCCGGCCGCACGGCGTTCTGCGCGACGTGACCTGCTTCGCGTTGGTTCCGTCGAGGTTGATCGTGAAGACATTGGGGACGCCGTCCTTGACGGCGACATAGGCGATGCGTTTGCCGTCGGGCGAGACGTGCGGGCCGTCGGTGGAGCCGTGGTGGTCCTTGGGGGAGAGCTTGAACTCGACGTAGCGGTTGCCGTGGGTGAGGCGGCGGAGGTTCTTGCCGTCGGCGTCGACGCGGTAGAGGTCGCCGTCGCGGCGGACGAAGACGATGGTTTTGCCGTCGGGCGTGAACTGCGGGGCGAACGAGTCGGGATGGTCGGGGGTGAGGTCGCGTGGCTTGCCGTCGGGGAGGTCGGCGAGGAGGAGCCGATAGCCGCGCGCGGGGCCGGAGACGACGACGCGGTCGCCGGTCGGGCTGAGGGCGCCCATGTAGGCGTAGCCGAGCTTGGGGAAGAGGAGACGCGGACCGGCGCCGTCGGGCTTGGCGAGGACGACGCGTCCGGTGCCGCCGTCGTGGACGGTGTAGAGCAGCGTGGCGCCGTCGCGCGCGAGGGCGTAGCCGTAGGCGTCCTTCCACGCCTTGCCGAGCTTGTCGCCGTCGGTGAGGTTGACGACGCCGGCGCCGTCGGGGCGGCAGCGGTAGATGTGCGAGCGGCCCGATGCGTTCGACTGAAAGTAGACCCACTTTCCGTCGGGGCTGAAGACCGGGTAGTCGGTGTTCCTGCCGAGCTGGGCGATCTTCGCCAGGCCGGTCCCGTCCGCGTGGACCGTGTAGATGGCGCCGACGACGGGAGTCGTCTCGACGCCGCCGGGAATGTCTTTCGAGAAGTACTCGCCTTTCCAGGTCCGCACGGAGAACACCAGCCCCGGCTGCTGCGCGCGGGCGACAGCCGGGTGAAACAGCAAAGCCGCGAGGAGCAGCAGGCGGAATGACGGCATCGCGAGATCCTTCAGGAATGGGGGAAGTTTGCGTCTGAGCCCGAAGCGCCAAGCGAGGCAGCACGCGCGGCGATGCGTGGTTTTCCCCGGCGATGCGCGTTGCCGACACGCCTCGCTGCGCTTCGGCGGACGGTCGCGGGCAGGCCCACGCATCGCGGCATGCGCTGCCTCGCTTCGCGCTACGGGCTCAGAAATGATCGACCTGCAAACAACGAAGTCACCGTAAGATTATCGCTTCGCGATCAGTCGGTGAAGGGCAATCGCCGACGGCAACGGTTGCGTCTGAGCCCGAAGCGCCAAGCGAGGCAGCACGCGCGGCGATGCGTGGTTTTCCCCGGCGATGCGCGTTGCCGACACGCCTCGCTGCGCGAGTCGCCGTTCCGTTGGCGCCATGCCGTCGCGCGGTTTTCCTCGCTCGCGCTTCGGGCTCAGGCGGAGAATCGCCAAGCAAATTTTCCGTGCTGGCGAGCCATCTCCACGTTCCCCGGCTCCGCCGGTGAAGGGCAATCGAGGCTCCGCCTCGCGGCGTCGCGGCGCGGTCGATGAACCTGTGCCACGTCCGTGCGTGAGACGCGAGGCGGAGTCTCGAACAACGCATTCCCCGGCTCTGGGAAGCCCCCGCTGATCCGTGCGGGCGGCGCAATCCGAACAGGCAAGCGGAGAAGCATGGAAGAAACAGGGGGACTTTGACGGCGCGCCGCCCGCTGCGCGGGTAGGGTTCCCTGTCGCCGGCCTGTCAAGACCCGTTCGGCTCGAAAACAGGATTCGGCCCGTGAAGGGAAACGCTCCGCCCGTCCCCTTCGCATCACCCTTCCCACACAACCTGCGGAACCATGACCCCGGAAGCAAGACGCTGACGGCGAAGCGTTCCTTCCGACAAGGTGCTGCCATGAAACACTGGATTGCATGGCTGCGGACATGGTTCCGTGGCCGGCCCCGAACGCTGCGCCGAACGGCCGACTTCCCCTTCGGCCGGCTCGTCCTCGAAGCGCTCGAAGCGCGCGTCACGCCGACCGCCAACTTCATCCTCGACGACACGTTCGCGCCGCTGCAGTCCGCCGTCGCCTCCGGCAGCAACGCCTACGAGAGCGTCGTCGGCCTCGGTGCCGCCCAGTCCAGCTTCCCCTACACCGGCAGCGGCTACAGCGTCGCCATCCTCGACACCGGCATCGACTACCGCCACCCCGACCTCGGCGGCGGGTTCGGCGCCGGCCATCGCGTCATCGCTGGCTACGACTTCTTCAACAACGACGCCGACCCCATGGACGACAACGGGCACGGCACCCACCTCGCCGGCATCATCGGCGGCAGCGGCGCCCAGTACCCCGGCGTCGCCCCCGGCGTCAACCTCATCGCCCTCAAGGTCCTCGGCGCCGACGCCTCCGGCAGCTGGACCGCCATCGACAACGCCCTCCAGTGGGTCATCGCCAATCAATCACGCTACAACATCGTCGGCGTCAACCTCTCCCTCGGCAGCGGCAACTACACCTCCAACCCCTTCTCCCTGTTCAACGCCGACTTCGCCGCCTTGAAAGCCCAGGGCGTCTTCACCGCCATCGCCGCCGGCAACCTGTTCTACTCCTTCAACAGCGCCCCCGGCGTCGGCTACCCCGCCGTCAGCAGCGACGTCGTCTCCGTCGGATCCGTCTGGGCCGGCGACTTCGGCGCCGTCACCTTCAGCAGCGGCGCCAAGGACCACACCACCGCCGCCGACCGCATCGTCAGCATGAGCCAGCGCGGACCCAACCTCTCCCTCCTCGCGCCCGGCGCCTGGATCACCAGCACCGCCCTCGGCGGCGGCTACCGCGTCCTCGGCGGCACCAGCATGGCCACCGCCATCGTCACCGGAACCGCCGTCCTCGTCCACGAAGCCCTCGACGCCACCGGCAGGTCCGCCCAGGCCAACCAGGCCGGCATCCTCTCCATCCTCCAGGCCACCGGCAGAACCATCGTCGACGGCGACGACGAGAACGACAACGTCGTCAACACCGGACTCGCCTTCCAACGCATCGACATCTACGCCGCCCTCGCCAGCGTCGGCACCGTCAACCAGCCCCCCGTCCTCGCCAGCGTCGCCAACCAGGCCATCGCCCTCGGCGGCAGCGTCGCCGTCACCCTCAGCGCCACCGACGCCAACAACGACCCCCTCACCTACTCCGCACGCGTCGTCGACCTCGCCGCCACCGCCTGGACCCTCGACAGCCAACACGGCTTCAACACCACCGGCAACTACACGCTCAACAAGGCCGGCGCCAACGAGAAGTGGATCCGCGACCGCAACCTCGCCTGGTTCGTCATCCTCCCCAGCGGCGAACTCCGCCGCTGGGCCGGCAGCCTCGGCGACACCCTCAAGCCCGTCAACCTCGTCACCACCTTCGACGCCACCTACTGGGCCGACCCCGCCAAGATCGTCTACGCCCCCTACGTCGCGCCTCTCCCGGTGTCGCTCAGCTTCGTCGGCAACAGGCTCACCATCCAGGAAACGAAAAGCTACGCCGGCACCTTCACCATCGTCGCCTCGGTCAGCGACGGGACCAGCATCGCCAGCCGCTCGTTCACCGTCACCGCAGGCAGCTCCGCCCCGGTCCTCACCAGCGTCCCCAACCAGACGATGCCCCGGTCCCAGGACAAGCTGACGCTCACCCTGAGCGCCACCACCGCGACCGGCACCATCACGTATTCGGCCCGCGTCGTCCCCGTCAACGGCGTCACCCCGGCGGTCACGCTCGGCCTGTCGGGCAGCCAGCTCACGGTCAACCCCGCCGCCACCTTCGTCGGGGTTTTCACCGTCGAAGTCACCGCCAGCAACGGCACGGCGACCGCGACGAAGTCGTTCACCGTCACCGTGACCAACGCCGCGCCGACGCTCGGCACGACCGCGACGCAGACGATGCTCTCCACCCAGCTGACCACCACCGTCGCCCTGAGCCGCAGCGACGCCGACGGCGACGCCGTCACGCTGTCGGCCCGCGTGCTGACGCCCAGCGCCTTGGCGTACCAGGTCGACCAGCAGCACAAGCTGGGCCAGTCGAACGGCTCGTACTTCACCAGCCGCTGGGGGGCGAGCGAGAAGTGGCTGCTGGGCGCGGGCAACCAATGGTACATCCTGCTGCCGAACGGCGCGCTGTACCGCTGGGTCAGCAACCTTTCGACGACGATGGTGGCCACCAACCTGGTCGCCCAGTTCGACGCGTCGTTCTACACCGAGCCGAAGCTGCTGTGGGACGCCCGCCCCGCGACAGCGCCCGCCGTCACGCTGACGATCTCCGGCACCACGCTCACCGTGCGGCGTACCGCGTCGGTGACGGGCATCTACTTCGTCGAAGTGTTGGCCAGCGACGGGGCGGCCACGACGAAGAAGACGTTCCAGCTGGTGCTGAACTAGAGCGCCGAACTTGCAGCATGAATGGCCGCGACCGCCTCCCCCGGTGCGCGGCAGGGCCAGCTGCTACTAAATGGCTGATCCGGCAAGAACTTCGAGCAGGAAGCGGAGGTTCCAGCCGCAGAGCTGGCGTTTCTGCGCGATGCTTTCCTT